>DATLGH010000045.1 GCA_035540635.1 Egibacteraceae bacterium
GGCGGAGGAGTGGTACGCGAAGGTCGCCGCCGGCGCCCGGGGTGGTGCCGGCGAGCCGGGTGGTGCCGGCCTGCCCGACCATCTGCGCGAGGGCAACGTCGTGTGAGGCCGCAACGCGCCTCCGGTACCCTCTCCCCGTGAGCGCCTCGAGCGCCAGAAAGGCGAACCCATGGCGAAGCACACGCTGAGCGTGCTGGTCGAGAACAGGCCGGGCGTGCTGGCCCGCATCGCGGGGCTCTTCAGCCGGCGCGGGTTCAACATCGAGTCGCTGGCCGTCGGACCCACGGAGGTGCACGACGTCTCGCGCATGACGATCGTCGTGGACGCGGCCGCCCAGCCACTCGAGCAGGTGACGAAGCAGCTGAACAAGCTCATCCACGTGCTGAAGATCGTCGAGCTGGAACCGGGCTTGACTGTCGAGCGGGAGCTCCAGCTCGTCAAGGTCGCCGCCGAGGGCGGCAACCGCAGCGAGATCATCGAGATCGCCGACGTCTTCCGCGCCAAGGTCGTCGACGTGGACGTGGACGCGATCACCATCGAGGCCACCGGCTCACCGGAGAAGCTCGCGGCGATGGTGCGCCTGCTCAGTCCCTACGGCATCCGCGAGCTCGTCGGGTCGGGGCTCATCGCCGTCGGCCGGGGGTCGAGGAGCATCACCGAGGGCCGCGGGCTCCGTCTGGAGCGGACGGCGTAGAGGAACGGGAGCGGGCGTCACGGCGTCCGGCGGAGGAAGCTCATGGCCAACATGTACTACGACGACCACGCGTCCCTCGAGCTCCTGGAGGGCAAGACCGTCGCCGTCCTCGGCTACGGCGCCCAGGGCCACGCCCACGCCCGCAACCTCGCGGACTCGGGCGTGACGGTGTGCGTGGGTCTCTACGCCGGGTCGCGGAGCACCGCCAAGGCGGAGGCCGCGGGCCTCGAGGTCCTGCCGACGAGCGAGGCCGCCAAGCGCGGCGACGTCGTCATGGTGCTGCTGCCCGACACCATCCAGCCGCAGGTCTACACCCAGGAGATCGAGCCGGGACTGGTCGAGGGCAACGCCCTTTTCTTCGCCCACGGCTTCAACATCCACTACGGGCAGGTCGCGCCTCCCGAGGGCGTCGACGTCTGCCTCGTCGCCCCGAAGGGCCCCGGCCACCTCGTGCGCCGCACCTACACCGAAGGCACCGGCGTGCCGGCGCTCTTCGCGGTCGAGCAGGACGCCTCGGGCCACGCCCGCGAGCTCGCCATGGCCTATGCGAAGGGGATCGGGGCCACCCGCGCGGGGCTCATCGAGACGACGTTCGCCGAGGAGACCGAGACCGACCTCTTCGGTGAGCAGGCGGTCCTCTGCGGAGGGGCGTCGAGCCTCGTGCAGAAGGGTTTCGAGACGCTTGTCGAGGCCGGCTACCAGCCCGAGGTGGCCTACTTCGAGTGCCTGCACGAGCTGAAGCTCATCGTGGACCTCCTCTACGAGGGCGGCTTCGAGCGGATGCGCTACGTCATCAGCGACACCGCGGAGTACGGCGACTACACCTCCGGCCCGTTCGTCGTCGACGACGGGGTCAAGCAGCGGATGCGCACGGTCCTCGACCGGGTGCAGGACGGCACGTGGGCACGCGACTGGATTCTCGAGAACGCCGCCGGCCAGCCGTCTTTCCGGGCGCAGCGCCGCCGCCAGTCCGAGCACCCGATCGAAACGGTGGGCCGGGAGCTCCGCGCGATGATGAGCTGGCTACCGAGCAGGTAGGGCCGATGGCGCCCTACGTCCGGGATCTGCTGCGCGACGGGGGGCCCGCGTTCTCCTTCGAGTTCTTCCCGCCCAAGACCGACGAGGGCGAGCAGCAGCTCTGGCGCGCCATCAGCGAGCTCGAGCCCCTGAAGCCGACCTACGTGTCGGTGACCTGCAGGGCGAGCGGGTCCACCCACGAGCGCACCATCCGCACGGTGGAGCGCATCGCACGGGAGACGTCGATCACGCCGGTCGCTCATCTCACCTGCGCCGGCGTCTCGCGCGACGAGCTGCGCACCACCATCCGGCGCCTGGCTGACGCGGGTGTGCGCAACGTGCTCGCCCTGCGTGGGGACCCACCGGCAGGGCTCGACAAGGAGTGGGTTGCCCACCGTGACGGCCTGCGCCATGCGGCCGAGCTCGTCGCCCTGCTCCACGAGGAGGGCGACTTCTGCGTCGGCGTGGCGGCGTTCCCCGAGACCCACCCGGAGTCTTCCGATCCCGACACCGACGTGCGCTACTTCGTGGAGAAGGTCGCAGCAGGCGCGGACTTCGCGGTCACGCAGTTCTTCTTCGACCCCGACGACTACTTCAGGATGGTCGCCCGGGTCCGGGAGGCCGGCTGCGACGTGCCGATCGTGGCAGGGGTCATGCCCGTCACGAACCTGTCGTCGATCGAGCGGATGGCCGCCCTGTCGGGTGCGGCGTTCCCGATCGATCTCGCCGGGCGCCTCCGGCGCGTCGGCGACGACCCCGAGCGCGTGCGCGCCATCGGCGTCGAGGTGGCGAGCGACCTGTGCCGCCGGCTGCTCGACGGCGGCGCGCCGGGCATCCACTTCTACACCCTCAACCGGTCGACGGCGACCCGCGAGATCTACACCGAGCTGGGGTTGCGACAGGTCTGAGGGGTGGCGGTTGGCTTCCGCCGCCACCCCCGCCCTACAGTGGGGCCCACCAATCACCCGGCCGAAGGTCGCCCTGCAATGAAGGTCCTCGTCGCCGACACCCTCTCCGAGGCCGGCGTCGCCGCGCTGTCCGAGCACGCCGAGGTCGACGTCCGCACCGGTCTGGACAAGTCCGCGCTCGTCGCGGCGATCCCGGAGTACGACGCCGTCGTGGTCCGCTCAGCGACGACGATCGACGCCGACGTCATCGCTGCGGCCCGCAACCTCAAGGTGATCGCCCGCGCCGGCATCGGCCTCGACAACGTCGACGTGGCGGCCGCGACCGCCCGTGGCGTCATCGTCTGCAACGCGCCGCAGTCGAACGTCATCAGCGCCGCCGAGCACACCGTGGCGCTCCTGCTCGCCCTGGCCAGGCGGATCCCCGAGGCCCACCAGAGCCTCCGGCGGGGGGAATGGAAGCGCAGCGCCCTCGAGGGGATGGAGCTGCACGGCAAGACGCTCGGCCTCCTGGGGCTCGGGCGGGTCGGCACGCTCGTCGCTCAGCGCTGCCACGCGTTCGGCATGCGCCTCCTCGCCTACGACCCGTTCGTGTCGGCCGAGCGGGCCGCGCGCATGGGGGCGGAGCTCGTCGGGTCGGTGCAGGAGCTGTGCGCCGCCGCCGACGTCCTCACCGTCCACCTGCCGAAGTCAGCCGAGACCGTCGGCATCATCGGCGAGCCGGAGCTGCGCGCCATGAAGCCGAGTGCGCGCGTCGTCAACACCGCACGGGGCGGCATCGTCGACGAGGACGCGCTCTACACCGCGCTGAGCGAAGGCTGGATCGCCGGTGCGGCGCTCGACGTCTTCTCCACCGAGCCGATGACCGACTCGAAGCTGTTCCGCCTCGACAACATCGTCGTGACCCCGCACCTCGGCGCCTCCACGACCGAGGCCCAGGACAAGGCGGGCACGATGGTCGCCGAGGCGGTGGTGCTCGCCTTGAGGGGCGACTTCGTGCCCAGTGCGGTCAACGTGCAGGTGGGCGCGGGTATCCCCGAGGCGGCCCGCCCGTTCATGCCGCTCGCCGAGAAGCTCGGGCGGCTGTGCACGGCGTTGCGGGCCGGGTCCACGGCGGAGGTCACCGTCGAGTACGTCGGGCGCATCGCCGGCGAGGACACCCAGGCCGTGACGCTGTCGGCGCTGAAGGGCCTGCTCACCGATGTCGTGCACGAACCGGTCACGTTCGTCAACGCCCCGCTGCTCGCCGAGGAGCGCGGCCTGAAGATCTCCACCGTCGCGTCGGCGTCCACGGAGGACTACGTGTCGCTCGTGCGGGTCCGCGCCGGCGAGGTCGAGGTGGCGGGCACGCTCGTCGGGCCGGCCAACCGGGAGCGTCTCGTGGCCGTCTGGGGGTTCGGCGTCGACATGGAGCCCGCCGACCACATGGTGTTCTTCCGCTACGCCGACCGTCCCGGCGTCGTCGGGATCATCGGCGGCGAGCTCGGGGAGGCGCAGGTGAACATCGCGAGCATGCAGGTCGGCCGTCAGGAGGCCGGCGGCGAGGCGCTCATAGCCATGACCGTGGACTCCGCGGTGCCATCCGACGTGGTCGAGCGGATCGCGGCCACTATCGGCGCGACGGACGCCCGGGCCATCGACCTGGTGAGCTGACGTGGCCGCACCCCGTATCGCCGTCGCCCCGGGGGGAGCCCGCCAGTGGGTCTGCGACGCCGTGCGCGCCGGCGGTGCCGAGCTCGTCGAGCCGGAGCGCGCCGAAGGCATCGTGTGGACGGAGACCGACCGCGCCGCGGACCTCAAGCGGCTGCTCGACGACGTCCCGGGCATCCGCTGGGTGCAGCTGCCGTGGGCGGGCGTCGAGCCGTTCGCTCGCGCGGGGGTGCTCGACGACCGCCGGCTGTGGACCTGCGGGAAGGGCGTCTACGCCCGCCCGGTGGCCGAGCACGCGCTCGCGCTCGCCCTGGCGGGTCTGCGTAACCTCAAGCGCTTCGCCACCTCCCGCAGCTGGGACGAGCAGTCCGGCATAAGCCTCGTCGGCGGCAAGGTGACGATCTTCGGTGGGGGCGGGATCTGCCGGGAACTGCTCCGCCTGCTCGCACCGTTCGACGCCGAGGTCACCGTCGTCCGCCGCCACCCCGACGCTCGCCTCGACGGCAAGGGGGGGACGCCCGAGGGCACGCAGGCCCCGCCCCTGCGTGGCGTCCAGCGCGTGTTCGGCTTCGGCGAACGCTACGAAGCGCTGCGCGATGCCGACGTGGTGTTCCTCGCGCTCGCGCTGACCGCGGAGACGGCGGGGCTCATGGGGGCGATCGAGTTCGAGCTCATGGCACCCCACGCCTGGCTCGTGAACGTCGCCCGTGGGGAGCACGTCGTGACCGACGAGCTGCTCGTCGCCCTGCAGGGCGACGTCATCGGTGGGGCGGCCCTCGACGTCACCGACCCCGAGCCGCTGCCCGAAGGCCACCCACTGTGGTCGCTGCCGAACTGCCTCATCACTCCGCACACGGCGAACACCGAGGACATGGCGATCCCGCTGCTGTCCGAGCGCATCGCCGAGAACGTCCGGCGCTTCGGCGCCGGCGAGGAACTCATCGGCCCGGTCGACGCGATGCTCGGGTACTAAGGCCGGCCGGCCCCGACCGTGCACGCCCGCCCTGACGTCGGTGCGCTGAGGGTGGAGCAGCTTGTGCGGCTGGTGGGGCCGGCGGGGGAGCCGGTGGACCTGCGCCGCACCCTGTGCTGGGCGTGGGCCGACCTGCCGCCGCTGCGCCTCGACGAGGCCGTGCCCAGCCTGGCCGTCACCGTGCCGGTGCCGCGGGGACGCCCCCGGACGGTCGAGGTGCGTCCTGAGGGCCCCGACGCGGCTCTGGTGACCGTCGTGGGGCGGGCCCCGGGGCGATGACGGCCGCCGCGCTCGTGGGGGCCGTACGGTCGATGCTGCGCCTCGACGAGGACCTGTCGGGCTTCTACTCGCTGGCGGGCGCCGACCCCGATCTCGCCTGGGTGTGCCGAGGCGCCGGGCGGCTGACCCGCAGCCCGAGTGTCTTCGAGGACGTGGTCAAGACCGTCTGCTCGACGAACTGCCACTGGTCGGCGACCCGGCGGATGGTGACCGCGCTCGTCGAGCACCTCGGCGAGCTGGCCGCCGACCACTCCGGACGGGCCTTTCCCACGCCCGCCGCGATGGCTGAGGCGGGCGAAGACTTCTACACCGACGTGATGCGGGCCGGCTACCGCGCGCGCTCCCTCCATGCCATCGCGCAGCGGGTGAACGCGGGGGACGTCGCTCTCGAGGAGCTCGCGCTTCCCGATGCGGTGAGCGACGAGGACGCGGACGCGCGCCTTCGGTCCCTGCCCGGCATCGGCCCGTACGCCTGCGCGCACGTGGGGCTTATGATCGGCCGCTACTCGCGGCTCATCCTCGACTCGTGGACCCGGCCGACCTACGCCCGCCTCGTGGGCCGCCAGCAGGTCGCCGACCGGACCATCGAGCGGCGCTTTGCCCGCTACGGGCGCTGGGCCGGCCTCGCGTTCTGGCTGTTCCTCACCCGCGGTTGGGTGACCGACGAGCACGGCTGAGGCCACACCAAGCGAAATGGACGTTCGGCCCCGCGGCGGCGATGATGGCGTCGATGCAGAAGCGGTGTACGAGCTGCGGCGGCGAGGTGGCGCCGGTCCGCGCACGCTTCGAGGTGAGTCGCCGCGACAAACGAGGCGGCTAGCGTCGGGGCATGGTCGCCGTCGATCGGATTGGCCCTGAAGGCTGGGAGCTGATCGTCCGGAATCGTGACGGCCCTCCCGGCTGAGCGACAGAAGGCGGTCGCGGGACTCGACGGCGAGCTCCGACACGAACGGGATCATCGCCACGACTCGTGATCTCCGACGCCACGAACCAGCAGATCACGACGACGGTCCCCGCTACGAGCGAACCGCCCACCAAGCCGAGGGTCGTGTAGGCCACGGCGCATCCGAGGAGGCCGCCGAGGACGAAGCGGCGGAGGCCGAAGCGGTCGGAGAGTCGGGCGCGATGAGCCGGGTGACTGCGACAAGCCCGGCGACGGCCACCGCGCCCACAAGCACGAAGGGCGCCTGCCAGCTTCGTCAGGGCGATGAGGGCACCGGCCGGTACGGTGAGCACGAGCCCGAGCGCCCACGTCAGCTCGGTCGCGCCGAGCACCCTGCTCCGGCGTGCGAAGGGCACCCGTGCGCCGAACCACCCCTGCATCGGCACGTCGAAGGCGGGCTTGGCGAGGCCGCAGAGGACGATGCCGGCTGCCGCGACCCCGAACGCGGGTGCACCGGCGACGAGCAGGCAGCCGAGCCCGGTGGCGGAGACGCCGGCGACCATGCAGGCCCGTCGCCCGACCCTTCGGCGACGAGCGGCACAGCGGGAGCGGTGAGCCCGGTGAGGGCCCGCACGGCCAGCACCACCCCCAGCGTCTCGGCGGCGACGGTTCGGCGCGCCACGTCCGGTGGGCTACGGTCCACCGAGGGTGACCCCGCGAGGGCATCGATCGGCTGCCTATCGTGTGACCATGCGGATCCTCGTCTGGCACGGCTACCTGCTCGCCGGGACCGGCTCGAACGTCTACACGCGCGAGCTGGCCCGCACCTGGAGTCGCCAGGGGCACGACGTGGTGGTGCTCTGCCAGGAGCCGCACCCCGAGCGCTACGACCTCGGCGGCGCTCGGGTCGTGCGGCCCCGCATCGACGGGCCGCTGCCGGTCTTCGTCCTCGATCACTACACCGACGCAACGCCCGTGCGGCTTCCCGACATGGCGGTGGAGGACCGCAGGCGGTTCGTGGAGGTGAACGCGCGGGCGGTCCGCGACGAGCTGCCCGCCGACTTCCTGCTGGCCAACCATGTCCTGCTCGGGGCGCCGGTGGGCGCCGCGGCGGGTGTGCCCTTCGTCGTCAAGACCCACGGCTCAGAGCTCGAGTTCGCCATGCGCGGTCACCCCGAGCTGTGCCGGTGGGCGCACGAGACGCTGCGGGCGGCGCGGGCCGTGATCGCCGGTTCGCGCCACGTCGCCGACGTGCTCGATGACGTCGTAGGGCCGGGGGAGCACACGCCGCGGCGCCACATCGTGCCCCCCGGCGTGGACACCGCGGTGCTCCGGCCGCAGGACCGTCCCGCAGCACTGCGGGCGCTCATCGCGGAATGCCACCGTGATGTTGCCCCGCAGACGGGGACGAGCGACGAGCGCGCGCCCGACCCCGGCAACGCCCGGCGGCTCGCGGACTTCCTGACCGGCGACGCGCCCACGGTCGTCTACGTCGGCAAGCTCAGCGAGGAGAAGGGGGTCACGCTGCTGCTCGAGGCCACGAGGACCCTGCAGGCGCGGACGGTCGTCGTCGGCTTCGGCCCGCTCCGCGAGCGCCTCGAGGCACGCGCCCGTCCCGACGTGCTGTTCACCGGACCGCTCGAGCACCGCCACCTCGCCCATCTGTGGCCGCTGGCCGACGTCGCGGTCACCCCATCGGTCTTCCCCGAGGCCTTCGGGATGGTGGCAGCCGAGGCGGCGTCGTGCGGGTGCCCGCCCCTCGTGGCCCGCCACTCCGGCCTCGCGGAGATCGCTGCCTGCATCGCGGCCGCGTATCCCCCGCAGCACCGGTCGCTCGTGTCGTTCGCCAACAACGACGTGGACGACCTGCGCGCCAAGCTCGCCGCCCTGACCGCGCTGCCACGTACGGAGTGGAGGTCGCTCTCACGCGCGGCCCGGCGGGCCGCGGTCACCCAGTGGGGCTGGGACAGCGTGGCCAACCGCCTCGCCGCCGTCGCCATCACCAGCCGCTGAGCCGCTGCGAGGACCACGCGCGGCTTCAGGAGCCCGGCTCGACGCTCGGCGCGCGCCCCATCGCAGGGGACGCCGGCGGAGCGTCGGCCCGCCGGATCGGCATCGCAGCCGGGTGCACCCGCTCTCCGGTGCCGCCCGCCGACGCCAGGCCCGCACGCCGTTCGCGTCCGGGGAGCGGGAGGCGGAACTGGCAGAGGTCGCAGTTCATGCGCGCCTCGCCCGCGAGCGCCTCCCGGTAGCGGTCCGCCACCGCCTCGGCCACCTCCCTGGCCGGCCCGAAGCGGCCTGCGTCGACGATCTCGATGCCGGTGCGCTTCGCCGCCTCGGCGGCCCAGCGGTCGACACGCTCCTCGAGCACCCCGGCGAGCAGCGACCAGCTGAACCGCACGACGCGCCGCCCGCCCGCAGCGGCGATGCGGTGCAGGGCGACGTCGGCGGTCGGCCACGTCACGCCCGCGTAGGCGTTCTCCGCCCAGCGGTGACCGGTCGTCTCCGCGAGGAACCGGGTCGCCTTCGCGAGGTCGCCGTTCGCGTCGGGATCGCTCGACCCGGCCCCGGTGACGAGCAGCGCCTCCCCGCCGCCGGGGGGCTCGGGCCAGGGGCGGGCCGACGCGACCCGCTCGCGGGCGAGTGCGAACAGCGACGGATGCAGCCCGAGCACCCGACCGTGTCGCAGGGCGACGCCGGGATGGCTGTCGTGGATGGCGGCGACGCTGCCGGGCACGTCGGTCTTGGCATGACCCGCGCCGAGGACGAGGAACGGCAGCGTGACGATCGCCCGGGCGCCATCGGCGACGAGACGCCCCGCGGCGGTCACGGGATCGGGCTCGATGAGATCGTGCTCGAGCCAGGCGCTGGCGACCGGCGTGTCGAGGCGCCGGCCCAGCAGCCCCACGAGCTCGTCCATCTCCACGGGCCCGCGGGGGTTGCGGGTGCCGTGGGCGATGAGCAGCAGGGCGGGTCGGTGGTCCATGGGACCATCCTGCCGCAGCGGCCGCGCGGGTCGGCGCCCGCGGTGCGACCGCGAGCTATCCGGTGCGTCTCCGGCCGGCGAAACCCGCCACGGCGCCGACCACGAAGACGAGCGCGGCGATGATGAGCAGCCAGCGCAGCGCCCGCAGGACGATGCCGAGGACGCCGAGAACGAGGGCGAGCAGCACCAGGCCCCCAGCGATCGCAAGCGGTTTGCTCATCTGTCGCCTCCTACAACCTCGAGGAGCCGGTGTGGACCGGCCCGCATGACCATACCCCGGGGCCTACCCGCCTCGGGTGCGAAGAACCCCCGCCCGCGGTGGATCCTGTCCCGCGCGAGCCGCCGCGCTCTACCCCGCCATGGAATAGGCTCAAGAGGAGACCGCAGCCGCCGCCACCCGCACGGCGTCGTCGGTCCCGCCAGCGGGAACAACACGCTGCGCGCACGCGACCGCCACCGCGGCGACCCCGCGGCGACACAAGGGAGCACCCGCATGACTGCCGCCTCACCGACGCCCGATCCTGCGTCGCTCCTGCCTCCCGACCCTCCCACCCAGCTGCTCGACGACCACGGCAACCTGACCGAGGCCGACGGCTACCCCCTCGACCTCAAGGACGACGACTTCCGCGAGCTGTACCGGTTCATGGTGCTCGCGCGGCGCATCGACAAGCAGGCCATCAACCTCCAGCGCCAGGGCCAGCTCGCCGTGTACGCCTCACTGCTGGGCCAGGAAGCCGCCCAGATCGGCAGCGCCTACGCCCTCGCGCAGCAGGACTGGGTGTTCCCCTCCTACCGCGAGCTGGGCGCCGCTCTCGTCCGCGGCGTCGACCCCGTGCGCATACTCCACCTGTTCCGCGGCACGTGGCTGTCCGACCACGACCCGTACGAGCACCGTTTCGCCCTGATGTCCATACCGATCGGGACGCAGGTGCTGCACGCCGTCGGCTTCGCGATGGGGGCGCGCTTCGAAGGGAGCGATCTCGTCGTCATGGCGTACTTCGGCGACGGTGCGACGAGCGAGGGGGACCCGCACGAGGCGATGAACTTCGCCGGGGTGTTCGCCGCCCCGTGCGTCTTCTTCGTGCAGAACAACCAGTACGCGATCAGCGTGCCGTTGAGCCTGCAGACCAGGGCGCCGACGATCGCGCACAAGGCAGTCGGCTACGGCCTGCCCGGCTACCGCTGCGACGGCAACGACGTGCTCGCCTCCTACGCCGTCACGCGGCAGGCCGTCGACCTCGCCCGCGCCGGCGGGGGCCCCGCACTCATCGAGGCGGTCACCTATCGCATGGAGGCGCACACGACCGCCGACGACCCGACGCGCTACCGCACGCGCGAGGAGCTCGACGAGTGGCAGCGCCGTGACCCCATCGCCCGCTTCGAGACGTTCCTCGAGCACGAGGGCCTCCTCGACGACGACTTCCGAGCCGAGGTCGACCAGGAGGCGGCGGACGCCGCCAGCCGGGTCCGTGAGGAGGTCTACGACGCCCCGCACGGTGACCCGCTCGAGCTCTTCGCCCACGTCTACGTCGAGCCACCGCCGAGCTACGGCGAGCAGCGTGAGCAGCTGAGCAGGGAGCTCCGCAGCGAGAGGAGGGGCTAGGTGACCGTCACGCTCGCGCAGGCGCTCAACACCGCTCTCCACGACGCCATGGACGCCGACGACAAGGTGGTGGTCTTCGGCGAGGACGTCGGCCGGCTCGGCGGTGTATTCCGCATCACCGACAAGCTCGCCGAGCGCTTCGGGTCGCAGCGCTGCTTCGACACCCCCCTCGCGGAGTCGGGGATCGTCGGCACGGCGATCGGCATGGCCCTCTACGGCTACCGACCGGTCGTGGAGATGCAGTTCGACGGCTTCACCTATCCCGCCTTCGAGCAGATCGTCAGCCACCTCGCGAAGCTGCGGAACCGCTCACGCGGCACCGTCGAGGTCCCCGTGGTGGTGCGCATCCCGTACGGCGGGGGCATCGGCGCGGTCGAGCACCACTCGGAGAGCCCCGAGAACCTGTTCGCCCACGTGGCGGGGTTGAAGGTGGTCTCGCCCGGGCTGCCGAGCGACGGCTACTCGCTGCTGCGCGAAGCCATCGACTCGCCCGATCCAGTGATCTTCTTCGAGCCGAAGCGGCGCTACTGGCTGAAGGAGGAGGTCGAGCTGCCGGTCACCACGGAGCCATTCGGTCGAGCGGTCATCCGCCGCCCGGGGGAGACCGCCACCCTCATCGCCTACGGACCCATGGTGCGGACCTGCCTCGACACGGCCGCAGCCGCCGAAGACGAGGGGTGGGATCTGGAGGTCGTCGACGTGCGCACCCTCGTGCCCTTCGACCACCACACCGTGGTGGACAGCGTCAGGCGCACCGGCCGGGCCATCGTCGTCCACGAGGCGCAGGTGTTCTCCGGGTTCGGCGCGGAGGTCGCGGCTCAGATCACCGAGCGGGCCTTCTACCACCTCGAAGCGCCGGTGCTGCGCGTCGGCGGGTTCGACGTGCCCTATCCGCCAGCCAAGCTCGAGGAGTACTACCTTCCCGACGTCGACCGCATCCTCGACGCCGTCGACCGCTCGCTGGGGTACTGACGGTGGTCGCGCGGGACTTCCTGCTCCCCGACCTCGGCGAAGGTCTCACCGACGGTGAGGTCGTGCGCTGGCTCGTTGCGGTGGGCGACACCGTCGAGGTCGACCAGCCCGTCGCCGAGGTTGAGACCGCCAAGGCCGTCGTCGAGGTGCCGAGCCCGTTCGCCGGCACCGTGACCGCCCTGCACGCCGCGGTGGGGCAGGAGGTGGCGGTCGGCAAGCCGCTCATGACCGTCGACGCGGCCGGATCGCCGGCGCTCGATGCTTCCGGTGACGCCCCTGCCGGGGCGCGCGGCAGCGAGGGTGTCGAGGAAGGCGACGGGGCCTCGGGCAGCGTGCTCGTCGGGTACGGCACCGCCGGTGGAGCACGCGCACGGCGCCGGCGGCCGGTCGGTGGACCGGCGGAGGCGCCGCGCGGCAACGGCGCGTCGGCGCCCCGCACGCCACCTGCCCGTCCCCTCGCGAAGCCACCGGTGCGCAAGATGGCGAAGGACCTCGGGGTCGACCTGGCCGAGGTGCCCGGTTCGGGCCCAGGCGGCACCGTCACCCGCGAGGACGTCCGGGCGTACGTCGACGCCGCCCGGCCTGTCGCCGAACGCGAGGCGGAGGCGCCGCTCGCCGAGGCCGCCCGCAAGGACGTTCCGGAGCTCACCGAGCGCATCCCCCTGCGGGGGGTGCGCAAGCGCATCGCCGAGAAGATGGCCACCTCGCGCCGGGAGATCCCCGAGGCGGTCACGTGGGTGGACTGCGACGCCACCGCGCTGATGGGGCTGCGCGCCGACCTCAACGCCTCGCAGGCCGTCGTCCGGGTCAGCCCCCTGGCGATCATCATGCGCGCCTGCGTCGCCGGCCTGCGGGAGTTCCCCGAGGTGAACGCCCGGCTCGACACCGGCACCGGCGAGATCGTCCTGCACCGCTTCGTGCACCTCGGCCTGGCGGCGCACACGGAGCGGGGCCTCGTCGTGCCGGTGATCAGGAACGCCCACCGGTTGACCACACTCGAGCTCGCCGCCGAGCTCAACCGGCTGGCGGCCGGAGCCCGGGAGGGCACGCTCGCCCCCGGGGACATGACGGGCGGGACGTTCACCGTGAGCAACTACGGGTCGTTCGGCGTCGACGGGGGCAGCCCGGTCATCAACCACCCTGAGGCCGCGATTCTCGGCGTGGGACGCATCAGCGAGCGCCCGTGGGTGGTCGCCGGCGTCGTGGCGGTGCGCCAGGTGATGCAGCTGTCGATCGCCTTCGACCACCGGGTCTGCGACGGCGGCGAGGCAGCGGGCTTCCTGCGGTTCGTCGCCGACTGCGTGGAGAGGCCCGGCAGGCTCCTCGGGGTGCTCTGAGCGGGGCTCACCCGGGCGTCAGAAGGGATTGCCGTCGGCCACCCCCGGTGTCATGCTGCTGCAGTCAGCCGCGACGAAGACGGCGGGAGCCCTGCGGCGGGCCGGCGGTCGGCGGCCCAGCGTCTCGCCGCATCTTCCGAACCGGCCGGGCGGAGGCTCGGTCGCAGTGGGAGGGGACAGCATGCGAATGTGGCGTCGGTACGGGAAGGCGGCGTTCGTGGCCGCGTGCGCGCTCGCACTGGCGGCGTGCGGCGGAGGCGGAGGAGGCGGGGCAGGAGCCGATGTCGTGCGGGTCGGCATCAACGCCGAGATCACCGGCTCCATCCCGAAGGTGGGCGAGCAGACGCGTCATGCGGCCGAGATGTTCGTCGAGGAGCTCAACAACGCCGGAGGTGTGGACCTCGGTGACCGCCAGGTCACGCTCGAGCTCGTCATCGAGGACAACGGCGCGACCCCGGAGGGCGCGGCGGCGGCATCGACGAAGCTCATCACCCAGGACAACGTCGCGGTCATCGTCGGCGCGAACGCCAGTGCACAGGCGATCCCCGCAGCCGAGGTGGCCGATGCGAACGCCACACCGATCATCAGCCCGTGGTCGACGAACCCCGACACCACCGCCGGGCGCCCGTACGCGTTCCGGGTCCCCTTCCTCGACGACTTCCAGGGGCCGGTGATCGCCAACTTCGTCGAGGAGGAGTTCGGGTTCGAGCGCGCCGCGGTGCTCTATGACGTCGGAAGCGACTACCCGAAGGGGCTCGCGGAGTTCTTCACCCAGGCGTGGGAGGAGGACGGTCACGAGGTGGTCGCGACCGAGACCTTCACGACCGGCGACAGCGACTTCAGCGCGCAGCTCACGTCGATCCGCAACTCGGGCGCGGACTTCCTCTTCACCCCGCAGTACTACAACGAGGTGCCGTTGATCGTGTCACAGGCCCGCAGCCTCGGCATCGACGTGCCGATCATGGGCAGCGACTCGTGGAGCGACCCCCAGACGCTCGAGCTCTGCGGTGAGGAGTGCGAGGGCACCTTCTTCAGCGCCCACTACGTGCCGGCCGGCGCGACCGGCTCGACGAAGGAGTTCATCGACGCCTACGAGGAGCGCTACGGCGAGATCCCGGGGGACGTCGCCGCGCTCACGTGGGACGCGATGCAGATCGTCGTCGAGGGCATCCGCAACTGCGGGGAGATCACCGGTGAGGTGGCCACCGACCGCGACTGCATCCGCGACGGCATGGCGGCGATCGAGGAGCTCGAGGGCATCACCGGCACGATGAGCTTCGATGACGAGGGCGACCCGGTGAAGTGCGCGGTCATCGCCCGCATCGAGGAGGGGGACTTCGTCTTCCACCAGGAGGTGTGCCCGTAGAGGGCAGCACCCGTAGGGGGGCACGAACGGGGCCGCGCCGTGAGCCTGACCACGTTCCTGCAGCACTTCCTGAACGCGCTGCAGTGGGGCAGCTTCTACGCGCTCATCGCGGTCGGCTACACGATGGTGTACGGGGTGCTGCTGCTCATCAACTTCGCCCACGGCGACATCTTCATGGTCGGCGCCTACCTCGGGATGTTCGTCGCCCTGTTCCTGCTCGCCCAGTACGACGTCGCCCTCCCCCTCGACCTGCCCGCATGGGCGCTGCTGCCGCTAACCATCCTCGTCGCGATGGCCCTCACCGCAGTCGTCGGCGTGACGATCGAGCGGGTCGCCTACCGCCCGTTGCGGCGCAAGGGCGCGCCGAGGCTGTACGTCGTCATCACCGCGCTCATGTTCGGCCTGCTGCTCGAGTACGGCAACCTGGCGACCCTCGGGGCGCGGGACCGCCAGTTCCCCCGGCTCATCGAGCCGACGCTCTACAACATCGGCGGGGTGCGCTTCACCAACGTGCGGGTGGCGGTCATCGTGCTGTCGCTGCTCGCCATGGCCGTGCTCGGGTTCCTCGTCCAGCGGACGAAGACCGGCATGGCGATGCGGGCGATCTCCTACGACCGGCTCGCGGTCCCGCTCATGGGCGTGTCGGTGGACCGCATCATCGTCGTCACCTTCGTCATAGGCTCCGCGATGGCCGCCCTCGCCGGGGTCATGTTCGGCGTGTCCTACCCGATACTCAGCTTCAACATGGGGCTGCTGTTCGGGTGGAAGGCGTTCATCGCCGCGGTCGTCGGCGGCATCGGCTCGATACGCGGCGCGGTCGTCGGCGGCTACATCCTCGGCTTCGTGGAGATCTTCGTCGCGGCCTTCATGCCGTCGACCTACCGGGACCTCATCGCCTTCAGCGTCCTGCTGCTCATCATCACCATCCGCCCGACCGGCCTGTTCGGGGTCGCGAGAAGGACGAAGGTGTGACGTGACGGCCGTGGAGTCCCGGCCACCCGCCGGCAGCCACCGGCGCCCCCCGCGGACGTGGCGGCGGCGCGCCGCGATGCCCGCCCTCATCGGCGTCTTGTTCCTGGCCACCGTCGTGCCGTCGGGACTGGGCCTCTACAACCCCTACATCCAGCTCGTGCTGATCTACATCGGCGTCAACATCGTCCTCACCGTCAGCCTCAACCTCGTCAACGGCTACATGGGCGAGTTCTCCGTCGGGCACGCGGCCTTCATGGGCGTGGGGGCCTACGTGAGCTCGGTCACCACCGTCGCGCTCGTCATCGGCAACCCCCGCCTCGGGGGCCCGCTGCTGCCGGAGGCCTCCTCGCTCGTGGTGTTCCCCCTCTCCCTGCTCCTCGGGGGCGTCGCGGCAGCGGTCTTCGGCCTGCTCGTGGCCATCCCCTCCTTCCGCGTCCGCGGCGACTACCTCGCCATCATCACGCTGGCGGTGAACTTCATCTTCAAGAGCCTGGTCGAGAACCTCGACGTCATCGGCGGTCCCCGGGGGTTCCTCGGCATGACGCGGGTCACGAGCGCGATGGGCCGTGCCGTCGACGTCCCGTGGACGATGATCTGGGCGTTCGTGGCGACGGTCGGGACCGTCTACGTCGTGCACAGCCTCGTGAACTCCACCTTCGGCAAAGCCATCGTCGCCATCCGCGAGGACGAGATCGCCGCCGAGCTCATGACCGTCGACACCCGACGCGTCAAGGTCGTCGCCTTCCTGCTGTCCTGCGGGCTCGCGGGCGTGGCCGGAGGCCTGTTCGCCCATGTCCTCGGGTTCATCAACCCCGCCGGGTTCGGCATCCTGAAGTCGACCGAGGTCCTCGTGATGGTCTACCTCGGCGGCATGGGCTCGATCACGGGCTCGGTGCTCAGCGCCGCCGGTTTGACCGTCCTGCTCGAGGCGATGCGTCCGCTGCACGTCTTCCGCTGGGTGCTCATCCCCCTGCTGCTCATCCTCCTCATGCGCTTCCGCCCCACCGGGCTCATGGGCAGCCGTGAGCTCACCGACGTGTTCCCCGCCCTGCGCCGCTGGTTCGGTCGACCGCCCGAGGACGAGCACTTCGAGCACACGGGCGGGCGCGTCTCGTGAGCCTTCTGCGCATCGACGGGCTCACGCACACGTTCGGTGGGCTGCGCGCCGTCGACGGCTTCTCCGTGGCGCTCGAGGAGAACCAGGTCGTGGGTCTCATCGGCCCCAACGGCGCCGGCAAGTCGACGGTGTTCAACCTCGTCTGCGGCCTGTACCAGCCGGCCGGCGGGTCCATCGAGCTCCAGGGGCAGAGCCTCGTCGGGCGGCGCCCCCACGAGATCACCGCCCTCGGCATCGGTCGAACCTTCCAGAACATCCGCCTGTGGGACGAGCTGTCGGTCCTCGACAACGTCCGCGTCGCGCACTTCAGCCAGATCCGCTACGGCATCCGCGATGCCCTTCTCGGCACCGCACGCCTGCATGCCGATGAGCGCGAGCTCAACGGCCTCGCCCGCGAGCTCCTCGCGCGCTTCCACCTGGAGTCCTACGCGCAGGAGCTCGCGAAGAACCTCTCCTACGGCATACGGCGGCGGGTCGAGATGGCGCGCGCGCTCGTCACCCGCCCGAAGCTGCTCCTGCTCGACGAGCCGGCCGCAGGCATGAACCCGGCCGACATCACCGTGCTGCTCGACCTCATCGCATGGGTTCGCGACACCTTCGCCGTCACCATCTGGATCATCGAGCACCAGATGCGGGTCATCATGGGCGTCTGCGAGCACATCCAGGCCCTCGACTTCGGCCGGGTCCTCGCGGAGGGACGCCCCGAGGAGATCCGCAACAACCCCGACGTCATCCGGGCCTATCTGGGGGAGGAGGCCGTGTGACGCTCATCGAGGTGCGTGACCTCGTCGTGTCGTACGGCGCGATCCGTGCGTTGCACGGGCTGTCCTTCGAGGTCGCCGAGGGCGAGATGGTGACCCTCATCGGCGCGAACGGGGCAGGCAAGTCGACGACGCTGTGGTCGATGGTCGGCCAGCTCGGCGAGCTGGGAGGTCGAGCGGAGTCGGGGACGGTCACCGTCGGAGGGCAGGAGGTCCTGCGGCGGCCCGCGCACGAGATCGTCACCGACCTCGGGGTGTGCCTCGTGCCGGAGGGCCGGCGGGTGTTCGGCAACCTCACCGTGCTCGAGAACCTCCGGCTCGGGGCGTTCGCCCGGCGGGACAAGCCGCAGATCGCCGACGACCTCGAACGGGTCTTTTCCCTCTTTCCCCGCCTCGAGGAGCGCAGGGAACAGCTCGCCGATCTCCTGTCGGGCGGCGAACAGCAGATGCTCGCCGTCGGGCGGGCGCTCATGACGCGCCCGCGGGTGCTGCTGCTCGACGAGCCGTCGATGGGACTCGCGCCGAAGCTCGTGCGTCAGGTGTTCGACACCCTCGTCGAGATCAACCGCGCGGGCACGACGATGCTCGTGGTGGAGCAGAACGCCCACATGGCGCTGCGCCACGCCCATCGCGCCTACGTCCTCCAGACGGGCGCCGTCGTTCTGGCCGGCCCCGCCGACGAGGTCGCCGGCAACCCCGAGGTGCAGAAGGCCTACCTCGGCACCTGACCGGGCAAGGCGTGGCGCCCGGTGGCCTGGCGGGTTCGAGCGTGCGGGGTGAGGATTCCCGCGTCAGCGCGGGAAAGTTGCATGGGGGCGCGGGCCGTCGGGGGCCGTTGCGCTACCGGCGCCGGCGCACGGCCTCGAGGAGGCGCGAAGCCTCGGGCAGGCGAAGGCGGCTCGCCACCGCGAGGTACACCACCCCGAGGAGACCCGCCGCGAGCGGGCCCGCGACGAGGACCGGCAGGCCGGCGAGCAGCGGGCGTACCACGACGCCGGCGATCGCGGCGGCGCCGGCGGCCACGGCGGTTCGCGGGAGGTGCCCGCCGCCGTGCCGCGTCCGGCCGATCCGCCGGCGGACCGTGCGCCGCAGGAGTGCGTACTCGAGCCACGCGCCGATGGCCGCCCCCAGGGCGAGCCCGAGTGCGCCGAGCCGGGGTGGGCCGCCGGCCGCCTCGCGCAGCGGCGCGGGCAGCGGCGCGAACGCCGGAAGCTGGTCGAGCAGCACCACGCCGGCCGTGCTGATGCCGACCCGGTCGAGCTGGAGCATCAAGGCGACGCCGACCGCCGCCGAGGCCGTGACGCGCAGGGTGCTGATCTTGGCCGGCGTCGCTGCGTCCCCGATCGCATAGAGCGCCGACTGGAGCAGCCGGGAACCCGTGGACGCGAGCAGCCCGAGGCTGTACCCGGCGAGGATCGCCCACACCTGCAGGGTCGCGGCGCGCCCGAACTCGCCGGTCTGGAGGAGTGCGCCGACCACGAGATCGCCGATGACGAGGTACGCCGCGATCGTCGGGGCGACGAAGAACGCGATCCGAGCCAGGCCCCGGTCGAGTCGGGCGGTGAGCGCGCCGCGGTCCTCCTCGGTGGTGCTCGACAGCTCCGGCAGCTCCGCCGCTGCCACGCTCATCCCGAAGAGCGAGATCGGCAGGAGGTAGAAGATCTGCGCGTACCCCAGCGCGGCGAGGGCGCCGACGACGAGGAAGCTCGCGAGAAGCGTGTCGACGTACGCCGACAGCTGGACGACGCCGCGACCGGCGACGACGGGCCCGAAGGCCCGCAGCGTGCTGCGCACGCCGGGGAGGTCGGTGCGCAGACTCGGCCGCACCCCGGGCGCGACCCGCAGCACCTTCGGGAGCTGCACCGCGAACTGCAGGACGCCTCCGGCCAGGGTGCCCCACCCGAGCGCCGTGGCGAGACCGGCGAGGGCCGCCGGCTCGCTTGGTCCGTCGCCGAGGCCTTCACCGAACACGGTCAGCCCGAAGCCGACGAGGACGGCGATCTGCGCGGCGTTGAGGACGACGGGTGCGACGTAGGACAGGAAGAAGTGGCGGTGGCTGTTGAGCACGCCGAGGCACCACGCCGACAGGACGAGAAAGCCGATGCCCGGCGTGACGATGCGCACGAGCGTGACGGTGAGGTCGAACCGCGCTCCCGTGAACCCCGCGGCGATGACCGAGGTGATCGGTTCCGCGAAGAGCACCCCCGCGACGACGAGGGCGCCGGTCAGCGCGGTGAGCAGACCCGCGATCGCCCCCGCGACGACGCCGGCGTCGCGCTCCCGGCCTTCGGCGAGCAACCGGCTGTAGACCGGGATGAACGAGGCCGAAAGCACGCCTTCCCCCAGCAGGTTCTGCAGGAGGTTCGGGATGCGCATCGCGGCGCGGAAGGCCTCCGTGGCGAAGCTCGTGCCGAGGAAGTGGGCGAGTGCCCGCTCGCGCGCGAGGCCGCTGACACGCGAGAGGAAGATGCCCGTCGCCACGAGCATCGAGCCGCCCCGCGAGGAGGAGGCCGGCCCTTCGGGGTCCGCCACACCGTCGCCGTTCCGTCGTCTGCTTGCCGGCGGTGGATGCTAGAGGCGGCGTGACGCAACGCCCGCGCGGCCGAACGGCCGGGGGTGCCTACGCGTGCTCGCCGACGCCGGTCGCGAGCTCGTGGCCGCGGAGCCGGCCGCTCGTCCGCGGGTCGAGGGGCGGTGTGGGCATCCCCGCCTCCTCCCGCATCCCGGCGAAGAGCTCGGCTAGCGCTTCGGTGGCGGTGTGCCGGGGCTGCCAGCCGAGCTCGTCGCGGGCCCGCGCGCTGTCGAGGATGGGCACCCGGACGAACACGTCGAGCAGACGGGGGTCGACCGGCATGGCCCGGAGCCGGTAGGCGGCCGCCATGGCGGTACGCACGGCGGCGCGTGGAACCCGCAGGGGACGCGCCCCGAGGAGTTCGGCGAGCACACGTGCATCGACCACTGGCTCCGCGGCCAGGTTGAACGCCCCCGCAACGGGACGCACGAGCGCGAGACGGAAGGCCTCGGCCGCGTCGGCGGTGTGCAGCGCCTGGAAGCGCAGACCGGGGAAGTCGGGCACGATCGGGATGAACTCCCGCCGGACGAGCCAGCTCGGCAGCAGGGGGCCGGCGAACAGCCGGCGCTGCTCGGAAGCGGACTCGCGTTTGAAGATGAACGCCGGGCGCAGGCGCACGACGCGGATGTCGGACCGCTCGGCGGCGAGCCCGTCGAGGGTCCGCTCGACGTAGGCCTTCTCGCGGGCGTAGCCCGCCGTCGGCCACCCGTGCGTCGGCCACGTCTCGTCGACCGGGCGGTCCTTCGGGCCGGGCGAGTAGGCACCGACCGAGGACGCGTAGACGATCGTGGCGACGCCAGCCTCGGCGGCCGCGCGGAACACCCGCGCGCTGCCGACGGCGTTCGCCTGCCACGTGACCGTCGGCCGCCGCATCGGGTGGAACAGCCATGCGAGGTGGACCAGCGCGTCGGCACCCTGCAGATGGGGTCCCATGTCGTCTTTGCCAACGTCGGCGCTCACCCACATGGTCTTCGGCGCCCTCACCGCGGGAGGGCGGCGAGCGATGCCGACGATCGTGTCGACCGCGGGCTCGTCGGCGAGCGCTTCGACGAGGCTCGTCCCGACGTTGCCGGTCGCTCCGGTGATCACTACGCGCACGCCCGAACCCTTCCCCTCGACCGGCTCCTCAACCCCAGCGGGAGGCCGCGAGCTGCGTCGGCTCGTCGATCCGGCCCCCGGGTGGCTTCCGACACCTCCAGGCGCCCAGGGATGCGGCGGGACACGCGTCGCGAACCTCGTGGGGCGCAACAAGCCCGTCGAGGACAGCGAGTCGAGAGGCGGTGGCTCGGGCCGACGCGCCGCCGTCTACCCCGCGACGCAGGCGGACGCGAACGATAGCCGCGCCGAGAGCGGCCGCGGTCGCCGCCGTGTCCAGCTTGCATGGCCGGAAGAAGGACCGGACGGGAGCCTCATCGGCGGCCGCGCCGGCGGAACGTAGTCTCCGACCCCGGGCCATCGCGGCGATGCACTCCCGGTGTTGGTCGCATCAGCCGGCGAGCGGGTTGAGTCGGGCGGCGACCTGCCGGAGCGTAGGAACGGGCCGCTGGTCCTCGCTCATCTTGGCGTTGAGGACGACCACGGCGCCGGTAAGCGCCGGAACGGCGTACTCAGCGGCCCTGAGACGTCGTTGCGCCCGGGCGACCTCGGCGGGAGTGCCGGGGGTGGGCGTGGTCGCGTCCATGACGGGCGCACGGTCTCCGGCGGCGCGGACCGCCTGCTTGCGGTAGACCCGTGCGGCTACCGTGCTGGCCAGCGCGGCCAGGCTGACAGCCCCCTTCACCGCCATCTGCGACGCCATGCCGCGTTGGGTGAGGACGCGGCTCTTGTTGCCCCAGCCGGCGACGGCGCTGCCCAGCAGGTGCGCGGCGATCGCCATGCCCCCCGGCACGGTCCAGCGATCCCATACGGCGTCGACCGTCCGCAGCCGGTCGGCGGGATCGTCGATGTCGCTGACCGCGCGGTTGACCGCGGCGACCCCCATGAGTGACCCGCCGAACCAGGCGGACAGGCCGGCGTCGCGGATCGACCGCACGACCGGGTTGACCCCCCACGTCACCGGCGACGTGGACGGCTCCACCTTCGACGTCAACGCGGCCAGCCGACCGTCAGAGGAGGAGCGCACCGCGAGCGCGGCGGCGACGCCGCCGACGGCGAGCACGGGCAGCAGCTTGCCGGCGATCGGGGCGGGACTGCTGGGCCAACCGCCGCTCACCGCGGTGCCGTAGGCGACGGGCTCGTTGACGTTGCCCGAGGTCGGCTCCGCCGGGGCCTGCTCGAAGTGGTCGCGGTCGACCATGCGGGCTTGCATCTTCTCGAACAGCGCGGGGCTCGTCAGCCGCTGCTGCCACAGCATGCGCCCGGCGCCGCCGACGATGCGCTCACGCTGCGGTTTGCGGGCGCAGCCGACGATGGCCTTGGCGACCACGTCGGCGTCGTACACCGGCCGCAGCGGCTTGACCTTGCGGCCCATGTAGTTCGCGGCGTGCTGGAAGATCGGTGTGTCGATGGAGGCGGGCAGGAGCGTGGACACGTGGATGTCCTTGTCGGCCACGAGCTCCTGGCGCAGCGACTCGCTCAACCCCACGATCCCGAACTTGCTCGTGGTGTACGCGGTGACATAGGGGCTGCCGATCTTGCCGAAGACCGACGCGTTGTTGATGATCGTGCCGTAGCCCTGCTCGCGGAACACCGGCAGCACCGCCCGCATGCCGCGGACGTAGCCGAGCAGGTTCGTGTCGATCACCCGGTCGTACTCTTCCGGCGGTGCCTCCTCGAAGCGGGCGAACAGGCTGACGGCGGCGTTGTTGACCCACACGTCGATCCGCCCGTACTCCTCCACAGCCCGCCGGGCCAGCTCGCGGACCTGCCCCTCGTCGGTGACGTCGGCGGCTACGACCAGCGCGCGCCCGCCAGCCTGCAGGCACTCCTCGGCGACCTCCTTGAGCACCTGCTCGCGGCGAGCGGCGAGCACGACCGCCGCGCCCTTCTTGGCGAACCGCAGCGCGGCGGCCCGCCCGATGCCGCTCGACGCGCCGGTGATGACGACGACGCTGTCCTTCAGCTTTCCAGCCATGAACGAGTCCCCTCCTTGTGGTGTGCATCCGGGATGCCCACTGCCGCCGCCGGTCACGCATAGCGACCGGCCGGCGCGGGCAGGGAGTGGACAGCCGTCCATCCCGAGGGGCCCTGCCGTGAAGCCACCGAGCTACATCGCCAACTTCGACTCAGCGTCGGCGATGGTCCGTGCGACCGCCCGCTACCTGAAGGGCAAGGACTTCCCGGCCCTGGGGCTCGGCGCGCCCGTGAAGTACCCGCCGCGGATCGCCAAGCGCCTGCCGCGACGTGCCCGCGAGATCGCCTACGCGTACAACAGCGCCGGGGAGGCCATCCGGCCCTCGTTCGCCGGGCGCGTCAACGACGAGGCCGTCGCGCGTTGGATCACCAGCACCTACCCGAAGCGATACTACCCGGCGGCGGTGGTCGGCTCGTCCAGCGGCGCCCTGGTGCACCTGGCCGCCGCGCTCGGCATGCCGTGGCTGCCCCAGACCTACCTCATCGGCATCCGCCAACCCGACGCGCATCCAGACGAACCCCGGCGCGGCTTGGAGAAGAGCCTCAAGCCGGGCCGCAAGCTGCTGGAGTCCAACCCCGACCTGCAGCTGCACGTCATGCACGACCCCAACCAGGACCGCCTCACCCTCACCCGCATGCAGTACTTCCGCGTGAAGTGGCGCCGGATGCCCGACACCTACCGCAGGTGGCTCAGCGACGTCCTGCCGGCCGGTGGGACGCTGTTCATCTCCGAGTGCCGGCGCACCTGGCCCCAGACGAAGGTCGACGATCGCTTCTACTACCAGTTCGGCGCCCTGGGAGGCGCCACCGAGGAGGAGTTCTTCACCGGCGGCCCCCGCGTCGAGGAGTACCTGCGCCACTACCAGTCCGACCGCGGCCGGCGCCCCCGCCGCAACCGCGGCGAGATCATGACCAGGTGGGACCCGCCGGCGCCCGACGGGGACTTCCCGGAAGCCGAGTGGGGCTTCGAGCCCGCCGTGACCGACGACCTCCTCGAGCTTGCCGCCGAGCACCGCTGGAACGTGCGCCGCATCGTCTTCGACGAGCCCGAGCACCTGAGCCCCCTGGTTGCGGAGCTGTACCGCTGGTGGTACCGCCAGCGCCGCCTCTCCCCCAACCGGCTGCTGGTCGACTCGTTCCTGCTCATGGACCCGTGGTGGACCCTGCGGCTGGGCGCGGCGCCGCTGTGGCTGAAGTTCAACATGGAGCCCTCGGCCGAGGCGCTTGAGCGCTACCTCGCCGAGTTCGGGCCCTTCGACGACATCCGCATGATGCTGTTCGCCCACGGCGTCGAATGCGTCGGGCTTCCGCCCATCGACCGTTGGAAAGCATCCCTCGCCCAGGCCCGCGACGTCGGCGCCTTCCTCGACGTCGACGAGGACGCCTACCCGCTGCACTTCGACCACATGGGGCGCTACCACGACGCTTTGCAGGACGTCCCGGCCCGCTACCCCATGCCCGGCTACCTGGCGCTGGCACAGCTCGAGGAGTTCCTCGACGAGCAAGGCGACCGGTTCCCCGTGGCCTGGCCCAAGCCGGGGGAGCGCGCGCCACAGCCCACACAGGCCGCGGCCAGCAGCTGGGGCTAGTGGCGTCCCAGGAACCCCCTGACGAGGCGGGCGAGCTCCAACGGCGCGGAGTACACCATGCAGTGCCCCGGCCCCGGCACAACCCGCAGCTCGCCTCGCGGGGCTCGACACGCGACCGTCTCCGCCCACTGCTGCGTCACCAAAGGATCTCGACTGCCTCGGACCACCAGCAACGGACAGGCCACCTCGGCCACCGTCTCCTCGATGCGGTCATCCAGCGCATGACGAAGCGTGGTCATGAGGCGCCCCACCCCCGCTTGCCGGACGCCGCGGGCCTGCACCCATCCCAGAGACGGGCGTTCGAACCGCGAGCCATGGGCCAGTCGCGCCGCCTGCCGGAGAACGGTCCGCGCGCCCGCGTCGATCGTCGGCCCCTGCAACACCACCGCATCGACCTGGTCCGGATGGCGGGCCGCAAGATGCGCGAGCACCTGGCAGCCCATCGAGTTGCCGACCACCACCGCAGGAGCCAGGCCCATCGCGGTCATCCACCCCGCCAAAGCGTCAGCGAGCTCCGGCAGGGTCGGGACGTGTGACGGCTGCTCGCTGCGTCCGAAGCCGGGAAGGTCGGGCACGAGCACCCGCAGCGAGCTCGCGAGCAACCGGGCGGCCGGAAGCTGCGCCTCCCCCGCGGCCCCCCAACCGTGCAGGACCACCACCGGGCGCGCCGACGAACGCCCTGCCACGACGGCGTGCCAGCGCAGGCCCGCCACAAAGGCGGGCTGGGGCGTGAAGGTGCCGACGTCGGCCATGTCGGGCTCAATGCCCGCTTGCCCCCCGTCGCATGCAACCGCCCAGCTTCAACGGGGACGGCGACGGGATCTGCTGCGAGCCGTCGTCCCAACTCCTTTCGTGGCCAGGCATTAGGCCGGATTACGCCCATCAGCGAGCCGGCGTCCTTCATCGCAGCAGCGTGCTGAGGGTGATGCCGATGGCCGCGGTGCCGGCGACGAGCCAGGTGACGTAGTCGCCGACGTGGCCGCTGTGCACGCGGCGCAACCCGCCGACGGCTGCGCCGAGCGGGGCCAGTGCGGCCGCGGTCGGACGGATCGCGAGGCTGGCGGCGACGAGGATGAGCGCGGCGAGGGCCGCGAGGGCGGACTCGACCAGCGACTCGGCTGTGAAGATGTCTTCAGGCTCGGGTCGAGGCTCGGCGACCGCCTCGCCGTGCAACACCGCATCAACGTAGGCGTCGACTTCGACGAACCGCTCGCCTGCCTCCTCGGCGGCGGCGATGAACGTGGGCAGCGGCCCGATCACCGCCGAAGCGGCCATCAGGGCCACGGCGGGGACCAGGATCAGCAGGGTGACGCGCTGGCCGCCCTGCCCTCCGTCACGGTCGGGGTCGCCGCGGTCGCCGCCCCGGTCGGTGGCCCGCAGGCCGACGAGGGCGGCGGCGCGGAGCACCGCGGCGCCGGTGAGCGCGGCAGCGGCGAGAGCGACGTAGGAAAGCCACCCGTAGCCGACCGCTTCGGCGGCTTCGTCGATCAGCACCTTGCCGGTGTACATCCCGAACGGGGGCAGCCCGGCAAGGCCAAGCCCGCCGACCGCCAGGATGCCTCCCAGCAGTGGCAGCCGATACGCCCTGCCGGAGAACGCCGCGAGGCTCACGGTGCCGTGTTGCACCAGCAGCCAGCCGGCGGCCAGGAACAGCCCGGCTTTCACCAGCCCGTGGCCGACGACGTACGTGCCGGCGCCGGCGATGCCGTCCGGCTCGAACGTGGCGAAGCCGATCGCGGCGATGCCCAGGTGCGCGACGGTGGAGAACGCCAGCATCCGCTTGAGGTCGTCCTGCACCAGGCACATCACCGCCGCCACCCCGGCGGTGAGTACGGCGAACACCGCGTAGAAGGCGCGCAGCTCGTCGGTGTGTGCCTCCACCGGTCCGGCGAAGGCTGTCCAGTGCAGGCGGGCGATGGCGTACAGGGCCACCTGGATGAGCACGGCGGAGAAGAACGCGGCCGCCCACGACGGCGCGACGGCGTGGGAGTCGGCGTGCCAGAAGTGGAACGGCACGACGGCCGCCTTGGTGAACAGCCCGGCGGTCATCAGGCCGAGGGCGATGACGGTCGGGGCCTCGACGCCGGCGCCGTTCAGGAGTTCGGCGATCTCCGCGAGGTTCGGCGTTCCGGCGTGTGCGTAGAGGACCGCTGCGCCGGTGAGGAACAGCGTCGCGCCGATGGTGTTGGTCAACGCGAAGTTGACGGCCCCCTGCAGCGAGGCCAGCTCCTGGGGGCGGTAGCCGGTGATCGCGTAGGCGGCGATGCTCGTGGTCTCCAGGAACACGAACAGGGTGAGCAGGTCGCCGGCGAACGCGAAGCCGCAGAAGCCGCCGAGGAAGATCAGCGCCAGCGTGTGGGAGCGGTCGTCCACCGTCTCGCGGTTCCACTTGGTGAGCAGCACCGCGGTCATCAGCACGGCGCCGAGCGCGGCGATGCCGGCGCCGATCGGGTCGGCGACCAGCGCGATCCCGATCGCGTTCTCCTCCCTGGGCGTCCACCCCGCGACCCAGTGGACCAGCGTCTCGGCGGCGGATGCCCGAAGCAGCCACGCGGTCACGAGCGCGGTGGCCGCAGCCGACAGCACCGCCAGTCCGTCACGGACGCGGCGGTCCACCGACGGCGGCAGGGAGCGCAGGACGACCGCGGCGAGCAGCGGCACGGCGATCGCCAGGGGCATCAGCGCGTCCATGCTCAGCCCCGGAGCGCGACGAGGCCTGCGGGATCGAGGCTTCCGGTCCGCTTGTTGACCTGGACGGCGAAGGCGAGCAGGAGCGCCGTCGCCGCGGCACCGACGACGATGTCGGTCACCGTCAGCGCCTGCACGACCGGGTCGACCACGGCGACGTCGGCGGGGACGTCGTCGTAGATCGGCGCGGTGGCATCGTGGCGGTAGCCGATCGCCAGCAGCAGGACGTGCACGGAGGTCTGCAGCACCGCCAGGCACATGATCGTGTGGACGAGGTCGCGGCTGGTGACGATCCCCGCCAGGCCGGTCAGCAGCACCCAGGCGGCGAGGAGGTAGGGCAGGTGCTCCGCGCTCATGGCTCTTCCTGTCGGATCTCGACGGTCTGCTCGACGAACTTCTGGATCAGCGTGGCGAGGGCGGACGCGGCCTCGAGCCCGATGAGGACGCTGAGCACCCCGATGGTCCCGGCTGACAGCAGCCGGCCCGCCTCGCCGAGTGGCAGGACGTTGCCGAGAAAGCCCGCCCCGGTCGCCAGGGCGACCAGCCCGACGACGAGGAAGCCCCCGGCGCCGATGGACTCGGTGATGTCCAGGGCGCTCTCGGGTGCCAGGTGGTGCATGGTCGCCTGACGACCGGCGAGGAATACCAGGGCGACGGCCGCAGCGACGATGGCGCCCCCCTGGAACCCGCCGCCGACCGAGACGTGCCCGCGGGCGGCGATGTAGGCGCCGTAGAGCACCGTGGGGGCCACCAGCCACAGCGCGACCGCGCGCACCGCGTCGCCGGTCGGGGCGGGACGGCGGTCGACGGCGGTGCTCGCCGGCGGCTCGCTCTCCTCCTCGCCGGCGAGCTCGCGCAGCACCGTCTGCACCGCCGCGGCGCCGGCGAACAGCGCCAGCGCCTCGCCGAGGGTGTCCAGCGCCCGCAGGTCGAACAGCACCGCGCTGACGGCGTTGGTGGCGTTGCGCTCGGCCAGCGCCAGGTCGGCGAGGGCCAGCCCGTAGGCGGGGGCGTCCTCACCGAACCCCGGCAGGCCCAGGAGCCCCTCGACCAGCCAGGCGCCCAACAGCACGACGGCCGCCAGGCCGATGAAGCCGCGGGCGCTCACCGCCCTCCCGATCGAACTTTGGCGAGCGCCAGCAGGACCAGCAACGGCAGCACCACGCCGCTCACCGCGGCCTCGGCCATGGCCACGCCCGGTGCGTGAAACGTGAGGAACAGCAGCGTCAGCGCCATCCCGTGCGCGCCGAACACGATCGCCTGGCGCGTCGTGTCGCGGGTCGCGGCCACCCCGGCAGCGGTGACGGCGACCAACAGCAACGCGATCACCTGCACGGCGGTCATCCGGTGACCTTCCAGTCGTCCCCGGCGGGGCGGCCGTGCCGGCGGGTCAGGATCGCCCTGCCGGTCGCGTGGTTCAGCACCGGCCCGCTCGTCAGCACCACCACCCCGACCGCCAGGGCCTTCACCGCCACCTCGCTGACCCCGACCTCCACGACCACCGCCGCGACCAGCGCCACGGTGGCCAGGATCGTGGCCACTCCGGTGTAGTGCAGGCGGTCCTGGGCGTCGTCCATCACCAGCAGCCCGCCGACGGCCAGCAGCGCGGCGAGGGCCACGACCACCAGCAGGGCCACCACGACCACGCTCACAACCACCGCTCCAGGACGCGGGCGTAGGCGAGCCCACCAGCGAAGGACAGCAAGGCCATGACGATCGCCGCGTCGACGTACACCGACCGGCCCGCGCCGACGGCCACCGCCACCAGCGCGACCGGCGTCAGGATGCTCAGCGCCTGCAGGGCGACCAGGCGCTGCTCCACCGAGCCGCGCAGCGTCATCACGGTCGGCGGCACCATCGCCGCCGCGACCACCGCGGCAGTGACCAGCCAGGCGTTCACGAACGGCCCCGCAGGTCCTCGTGGTCGAACCCGACGACGTAGCTGTTGGGCTGCAGCGACGTCCCGACGGTCATCAGCACCCGGCGGGCGGTGCTGCGCCCGTCCCGGCCGCCGACGTCGCAGGGCAGCGCGTTGAAGGACCCGGTCACCGGCCGGCCGGCCAGCCGCCGGGCCAGAGCAGCGGCCAGCTGCCCACAGTCGCTGAACGCCTGGGCCACCATGCCCGGGTCCGTGGCCAGTCTCCGCCGGGCCGGTGCCGCAGGCCGACAAGCTGGCGGGCGGCCAGCCCCGCGGCGGAGGCCAGCCCTCCGACCACGGTTGCGGCAACGATCTCGGCGACGTCCAGCTGTCCCGCCAGGCCCAGCCACAGCAGCGCAAGCGTCGCCGTCCAGGCCAGCCAGCTCGCGACGAGAGCTCGTGTTGCGGGCGCGTCGGAGCGGGGTGGTCCCGGCGGTTCGGAGGGGTGGTCGGTGCTCATCCGGCTCCCTTCGGTTGGGTGCGGTGGTGGTCGGACTCGCCCGTGGGTAGCGGGCCGTCGGCCGGTGTCCAGTCGGTGAGGTGAGCCAGCGCGGTGAGAAACGCGCGGAGCCGGGCGGCGGTGGCCACCGCCGCCGGATCGAGATCCCCCGGCGACCAGCGGTCCCCCAGCGCCTGGACCATCACCTCGCTCATCTGCTCGACCCAGCGCCGGTCGTCCTCGACGACGTCGGGGGCCTCGAGGGCGTCCATGACGGTGTCGTCGAGGTACTGCTCGGCGACAGTGCCCATCAGCCGTGTGGTCGCCAGGTCCAGCTCCTCCACGGCGGGGCGCACCGGCGCCTCAGGGTCGGTGGCCAGCAGGTAGCCGGCCACGACGGCCTCGCCGACGATCCGCAGCGTGCCCTCGGGGTCGTACGCCGGGTCGCGGGAGCGGTAGTACAGACTGGTCAGGGCGTAGCGGTGCAGCTTGTCCTCCACCTGACGGGCCAGCAGCGCCCACGCGACATAGCGGTCCTCCAGGGCGCGGGTGCCGGCGGGCGCATGGCGCAGCACCAGCTGCACCCCCCGCTCCGTGCCCCCCGTCTCGTCGTGGACGCGCAGCGACAGCCGGTTGCGCTCGTCGAGGCTGCCCACCAGCTCGATGATGTAGGTGACCACTGCGGTGAGCATCCCGAACCCCGACAAGGAGGCAGCCACCGCCACGAGCTGAAGCCACGGGGTCACCGGCGTGATGTCGCCGTAGCCGAGGACCGACACGGTGATCCCCGAGTAGTACAGAGCGTCGAAGAACGTGAGCAGCTCGATCTCACCCTCGGCGCGGTAGCTGCCGAGGTTGGGCCACACGATCAGGGCGATCCCCACGATGAACAGCGCGACCCACACCACGAAGGTCAGCACCACCATGAACGGGCCAACGAAAGCGAGCAGCTGCCGGCGGATCCGCCGCAGGCGGTTGCCGAGGCCCACGGCGGCGGCCCAGGCGGACCGCTGCACCGCCTTGGCGATCGGTCCCTCGATGTCGGGATGCAGGGTGGTGAAGAAGATGTCGGCGAGCACGGTCACGGCGAGCAGCCCGCCGGCGGTCGCCGACACCCACCCCCACGCCTCCACGGCACCTCCTGCCTATCCGTGCTGCGATTCCCGTGTGCCAATGCACAGGCAGACGGCGCAGCGTCATCGACGCCCGGTCAGGGGTCGGAGAGGCACTACCCACCTGAGCAACCGGTCATCCCGGCCGCGTACGCGCTGGGCTCGGCGCGTCGACGCGGGACCGGAATGGAGGTCGCCGGCCCCCGTGCGCCGAAAGGTCGTCGCGCTGTTCGCCGTCGCCGGCGGTGTGGCCGCCGCCCGCCAGGTTGCCTCCCGGCGGTAGCGAGGCCGGACGCCAACGCCCCGGCGCGGTTATCCTCCGCGCCTGTGAGACCGCCTCGGACCCCTCCGCCCGGTCTGCCCTCGTGACGCGGCACGCGGGGGCGGGCGCGCGCGCCCCCCGGGGCGAGATGTCGGGCGTGGAGCGAGCCGCCCGACTGCTGCTGCTGTTCGTCCTCCTCTACCTGTTCCTCGTCGCCGTCGACCTGCTCGGAAGCGGCATCGCCGGACTCGGCGAGGAGTTCACCGATCAGCTCTTCCGCGGGGTTGGCAACCCGCTCGCGGCACTGGCGGTCGGCATCCTCGCCACCGTCCTCGCCCAGTCGTCCTCGGTGACGACGGCCACGCTCGTCGGCCTCGTGGGCGCGGGCGTGCTGAGCGTCGGCGACGCCGTGCCGATGATCATGGGTGCCAACGTGGGCACGACGATCACGAACACCCTCGCCTCGATCGGCAGCATCCGCCGCGTGGAGGAGTTCCGCCGGGCGTTCGCCGGAGCGACGATGCACGACTTCTTCAACGTGGCGAGCGTCATGATCCTCCTACCCGTGGAGATCGCCACCGGTGTGCTCGCGCGGACGGCCGTCGCGCTGTCGGACATCTTCGGCGACGCTGCCGGCGGGGAGTTCAACAGCCCCGTGCGCGAGGCGGTGGGAGTCGGCGCGGGCCTCGTCGAGGACGCCGCCGCGGCGCTCGCCGGACCGACGCGGGTGGGGGCCGTGATCCTGCTCGCCAGCGGGTTGCTGCTCATCTTCGTGACGCTCGTGTCGATCACGAAGAACATGCGCGTCGTGGTCGCCGGTCCCGCGGAGCGCTCGCTGAACGCGGTCCTCGGACGCAGCGGCGTGCTCGGCATCCTCGTCGGGGCGATCCTGACCGTGGCGGTGCAGTCGTCGAGCATCTCGACGTCGCTGCTCATCCCGATGATCGCGGCGGGCGTCCTGCGGCTGGAGAACGCCTATCCGGTGACGCTCGGCGCCAATCTCGGGACGACGATCACCGCGCTGCTCGCCGCGCTCGCCATCCCGCAGATCGCCGGGTTGCAGATCGCGCTCGTGCACCTGCTGTTCAACGTCGTCGGCATCCTCATCTTCTACCCCGTCCCGTTCCTGCGCCGGCTGCCCCTGCGGGCCTCCCGGGCGGTCGCCGACCAAGCCGTCAAGCGGCGCACCATGGTATTGGTGTACGTGGTGCTCCTGTTCGTGGTCTTGCCCCTGCTGGTGATCGTGGTCGCGCGCTGAGCGGAAGGAACCCGCATGTTCAAGTGGCTACGGGCCAGTGGAGACGGGCTCGCAGAGGTCGAGGAGGCCTTTGCGGACATGCTGAGCGACGACCGGCACGTCTTCGACCTCGCGATGAGCGCGCGGGTCGGCGGCGCGGACCCCGCGACGATCGCCGAGGCGCTGCACCGCACGGAGGAGCGCACCGACGAGGCCGAGCGGCGCATCCGCCGGCTCGTGCTGGTGCACGCAAGCGTCCACGGCGCGACCGACATCCCCGCCTGCCTCATGTACATGAGCATCGCCAAGGACGCGGAGCGCATCGCCGACCTGTCGAAGAACCTGTTCGGCATCGCGAGCACCGTGGGCCCGCCGCCGCCCGGGCAGGTCCGCGACGACCTCGCTCGGCTGTGGGACACGATCTCGCCGATGATCACCGAGGCGACCCGGATCTTCGCCGACGACGACCGCGCGGCGGCCGAGGCGTTCATCGACGCCGCCCGGCGGCTGCAGGAGCACTGCACCGAGGAGATAGACCGGCTGCTGCGCGACCAGGCGGACGTGCCGCAGGCGGCCGCGACGGTCCTCACCTACCGCCACGTCAGCCGCATCGTCGCGAACCTCCTCAACATCGTCTCCGCGGTCGTGATGCCGCTCGACCGGCTCGACTACCCCGACGACGTGCCCGACCAGTAGTCCACGGATCGCTTACCGGCCGTCGCGCGGGCGCACGCCCGCGTGATCGTGGTCGCTCGCTGCTGCTCGGCCCGGGTGAACGGGTAGTCGCGGCGGACGACAAGGGCTCCCCCGTCGACCGGTACCACGAGCGTGCGCCGGCCGCTGCGGGGCGCCTGCGCGGTCGCCACCACCTCCGCCGAGCTCGCCCGCAGCAGGCCGCCCACAAGGGTGGTCAGGGCACGCTCGGGCAGCATCGACCCGTCGAGCAGCGCCTCGAAGACGATCGCAAGCCGGGTCACCGCGTCCCCCGGGTCACCGCGCGACGGGCCGGCGTGCACGAGCTCGACGCCCTCCATGGTCTGCAGCCGGGTCACGAGGGCGCGAAGGTCGAGTGGGTCGATCGCGACGACGAGGTCGTCGAGGACCTGGCCGTCGTCGTGCTCGAGCACCTCCACCGACTGGATGTCGCCGCCGGCCTTGCCGACCGCGCCGGCGAGGCTCGCGAGCGCGCCCGGCCGGTCGGCCATCAGGCATCGCAACACGATCTCCATGCCGCGTAGGCTAATGCGCCGGTGTTTCGGGCGGGTCACGGATCGGGGGTGGGCGATGCACGATCTCGTGGCCGTGGTCGGACCGGGCACCGCCGCCGACGACCTCCTCACCTTGGCCGAGGAGGTCGGCGCCGGCCTCGCGCGCCGGGGCGTGGGTGTCGTGTGCGGGGGTCTCGCCGGGGTGATGGAGGCGGCGTGCCGCGGCGCGAAGCGCCACGCGGGGCTCACCGTCGGGCTGCTGCCCGGAAGCGACCGGGAGGCCGCGAACGGCTTCGTCGACGTGGCGCTACCCACCGGCTTCGGCGAGGGCCGCAACATCCTGGTCGTGCGCGCCGCCGTGGCGGTCATCGCCGTGGGCGGCGAGTACGGCACCCTGTCAGAGCTCGCCTTCGCGTTGAAGCTCGGCCGGCCCGTCGTCGGGCTCCGCACGTGGGCGCTGCACAAGGACGGGCGGCGCCGAGAGGCCTTCCCCACGGTCGAGCGTGCGGACGAGGCGGTGGAGCGTGCGCTGGGTGCGCTGGCGCACCGTCCGGCCGCACAGGGACGCGGCGATTGACGCCGCTCGTGAAAGCGCGTACAAACGGGGTGATGCAGACCGACGCCACAGCCAGCGGCACCGCGCGCGCGTCCCGCGCCGCGGTCGGCGGCGTGTGGCTGCTCCCGGCCCCCCTGCCGGGGCTCCTCCTCCTCCTCCTTTGACGCCGCGGGCGGCCACGCACAGCACTCGAGCCCCCCGCGGAGAACCCCACGCCAGGGTGCATCGTCGAGGACGTGAGAGGACCACAGGATGAGCACGACGGCAGACCCCCAACCGATCCGCATCTTCGACACGACCCTGCGCGACGGCGAGCAGGCCCCCGGCATCTCCCTCGACACGAAGGAGAAGCTCGAGATCGCCGAGCAGCTTGCCCGGCTGCACGTCGACGTCGTCGAGGCCGGCTTCCCGATCACCTCGCGGGGCGATTTCGAGTCGGTCAAGGCCATCGCCGACACGGTCGGCACGGAGCCGGGCGGTCCGGTGATCGCGGCGCTGGCACGCTGCCACCCCGACGACATCGTCCAGGCGGCCGAGGCGTTGAAGGGCGCGGGGGACCGCTCCCGCATCCACGTCTTCCTGTCGACCTCGGAGATCCATCGCCGGGCGATGCTCCGCGCGAGCGAGGAAGAGATCGTGGCGCAGGCCCGTGACGCGGTGAAGCGCGCGCTGACCTACACCGAGGACGTGGAGTTCAGCCCGCAGGACGCGACCCGGACCGAGTACGACTTCCTGCTGCGGGTGGTCGACGCCGCCGTCGAGGCCGGGGCCACGACGATCAACATCCCCGACACGGTCGGCTACGCCCTGCCGCACGACTTCGGCCGGCTGATCGCCGACGTCGTCTCGCGGGTGGGTCCTGACGTGACCGTCAGCGTCCACTGCCACAACGACCTCGGGCTTGCGGTCGCCAACTCCATCGAGGCGGTGCGCAACGGCGCCCGGCAGATCGAGGTCGCGGTCAACGGGCTCGGCGAGCGGGCCGGCAACTGCTCGATGGAGGAGGTTGTCATGGCGCTCGCCACCCGCTACGACCTGCTCGGTCAGCCCACCGGCGTCGTCACCCGCGAGATCGCCCGCACGTCGCGTCTCGTGAGCACCCTCACCGGCTACCCCGTGCAGTTCAACAAGGCGGTCGTCGGTCGCAACGCCTTCGCGCACGAGTCGGGCATACACCAGCACGGTGTCCTGCAGGACCGCCTGACCTACGAGATCATGCGCGCCGAGGACGTCGGCGTGGCGGGGGCGCAGATCGTGCTCGGCAAGCACTCCGGCAAGCACGCCTTCACGCGCCAGCTCCAGGACATGGGCTACGACCTCGACAAGGAGGAGATCGCCCGCGCCTTCCTGCGGTTCAAGGAGCTCGCCGACCGCAAGGTCGAGATCAGCGACTCGGATCTCGAGGCGATCGTCGCCGACGAGGTCTACGCCACCGAGGACGAGGCCTACGAGCTCGTCTCCCTGCAGGTGGCCGGCGGTACGGCGAGCGCTCCCACCGCCACGGTGCGTGTCCGCGACGTCGCCGGGGACCGTCTCATCGACGAGTCCGCGATGGGCGACGGCATGGTCGACGCGGCCTGCGGGGCCATCCGCAAGGCGACGGGCATCGACGGGGCGCTCGTCACGTTCAACGTCGCCGCGGTGACTCCCGGCGTCGACGCCCTGGGCGACGTCACCTGCCAGGTCGAGGTCGCCGGTCAGCGCTACACCGGCAGGGGGGTCTCGACCGACGTCGTCGAGGCCAGCGCGCGGGCCTTCCTGTCCGCGCTCAACCGCTCGGTCCGCCTGCACAACCGCGTGCGGGTGCAACCCACGGAGACGCCATGAACGACCCCGCGCACACCACGACCGTCCGCCTGGCCGTGGCTCCCGATCAGACCCCCGAGGAGGAGGCCGCGCTCGTCGCGCGGGTGGCCGCCGCCGTGGCGGAGTCGACCGGGCACGACCAGGTGAACTTCGAGCTGAAGGTCAGCGAGCAGGTGCGGGTCGAGGGCAACGTCGCCGATCGCATGACCCGCGGCGCCCGCTGGGGCGACTGAGATGGGCGGGGCCGCAGCCCCCGCGCAGGCGATGGCCTCCTTTGCAGGTTGTGGCGGCCGCAACCCGACCGTGAGGGAGGACTGACGTGGGTCGCACCCTCGTCGAGAAGGTGTGGGACCGCCATGTGGTGGCCCGTGGAGAGGCCGGCGCCCCCGACCTGCTCTACATCGACCTGCACCTCGTCCACGAGGTGACGAGCCCGCAGGCCTTCGAGGGCCTGCGGCTGGCCGGCCGGCGCGTGCGTCGCCCCGACCTCACCCTGGCGACGATGGACCACAACGTCCCGACGACCGACCGTTCGCTGCCGGTCGCCGACGAACTGTCGGCGAAGCAGATGGACACCCTCGAGGCGAACTGCGCCGAGTTCGGCATACGGGTGCTCAACCGCCGGTCGGACGCGCAGGGCATCGTGCACATGATCGGTCCCGAGCTCGGCCTCACCCAGCCGGGGATGACCATCGTGTGCGGCGACAGCCACACGGCCACCCACGGGGCGTTCGGCGCCCTCGCCTTCGGGATCGGCACGAGCGAGGTCGAGCACGTGCTCGCAACGCAGACCCTGCCCCAGGCGCGCCCGAAGACCATGGCGGTCGAGGTCGGCGGGGCGCTGCACTTCGGCGTGACCGCGAAGGACCTCATCCTCTCCGTGATCGCCGAGATCGGCGTGGGCGGCGGCGTCGGGCACGTCATCGAGTACCGGGGCGAGGCGATCGAGGCCCTGTCCATGGAAGGGCGCATGACGGTCTGCAACATGTCGATCGAGGCAGGGGCCCGCGCCGGTCTCATCGCCCCTGACGAGGTCACCTACGCCTACCTCGAGGGGCGGCCGCACGCGCCCGGGGGACCGGCGATGTCGCGCGGGGGCGGGAGCATGCCCGGCGCGGACTGGGAGGCTGCCCTCGACGACTGGCGCGCGCTGTCGACCGACGACGACGCCTCCTACGACCGGGTCGTGCGCCTCGACGCGGGTGTGTTCGAGCCCACCGTCACCTGGGGGACCACGCCGGCGATGAGCGTGCCGGTCAGCGGCCGCGTGCCCGTGCCCGAAGAGACGAGCGACCCCGAGCAGGCCCGACGCGCCCTCGCCTACATGGGCCTGCGCGGTGGGGAGGCCATCACCGACATCCCCGTCGACCGCGTCTTCATCGGTTCGTGCACGAACGCGCGGATCGAGGACCTGCGGGCCGCCGCACAGGCGGTCGAGGGCCACCGTGTCGCCGGCCACGTGCGCGCCATGGTCGTCCCCGGCTCCTATCCGGTGAAGATGCAAGCGGAGGCCGAGGGCCTCGACGAGGTGTTTCGTGCCGCCGGTTTCGAGTGGCGTGAGCCGGGCTGCTCCATGTGCCTCGGCATGAACCCCGACATCCTGGCGCCGGGGGAGCGCTGCGCGTCAACCTCCAACCGCAACTTCGAGGGCCGCCAGGGCAGGGGCGGGCGCACCCACCTCGTCTCACCGGAGATGGCGGCCGCCGCCGCGATCAACGGGCACTTCGTGGACGTGAGGGAGCTCGCGTGAACGAGCCAGGGAAGCCGGCGGGCATCGAGCCGCGTCAGGAAAGGCGACGCTCATGGAGCCGGTGACGGTCATCCGCGGCCGGATGGTGCCCTTGTGGCGTGCCGACGTCGACACCGACCAGATCATGCCGAAGCAGTTCCTCAAGCGCATCGAGCGCACCGGCTTCGGCGAGTTCGTGTTCCACGACTGGCGGGCCGACCCCGACTTCGTGCTCAACGACCCCCGGTACGCGGGCGCGAACGTGCTCGTCACGGGAGCGAACTTCGGTTCCGGCTCTTCACGCGAGCACGCTCCCTGGGGCCTGCAGCAGTTCGGGTTCGCGGCGATCGTCGCGCCGAGCTTCGCCGACATCTTCCGCAACAACTGCGCGAAGATCGGGCTGCTCACCGTCGAGCTGCCCGCCGAGCAGTGCCAGCAGCTCGTGGCGCTGGCGGAGCAGGACCCCGAGACGCCGGTGCGCATCGACCTGCCCGAGCAGAAGGTCCTCGCCGGAGCGCTCGAGGTGCCGTTCGCCATCGACCCGCACACGAAGCACCTGCTCGTCGAGGGCCTCGACGACATCGCGCTGACCCTCGCGCGCGACGACGCGATCGCGGCGTTCGAGTCGGGCCGACCAGTCTGGCTGCCGACCACCACGGGCTGACGCCGTCCCGTGGGGTCACAACGCGATGCGTGACCTCATCGAGACGCGCGCCCTCGAGAAGACCTACCGCAACGGCTTCCGGGCGGTGAACGGCGTGGACCTGCGGGTGGGGGCCGGCGAGATCTTCGGGCTGCTCGGCCCCAACGGCGCGGGCAAGACGACGACGATCGGCATGCTCACGACCCGGGTGGTGCCGACGGCGGGCCGGGCGTTCGTCGACGGCATCGACGTCGGGGTCAGCCCCACGCGCGTGAAGCAGCGCATCGGGGTGGTGGCCCAGACGAACACCCTCGACCGCAGCATCACCGTACGGGAGAACCTCTACTACCACGGCCGCTACTTCGGCCTCTCGCGGCAGGTGGCGCGTGAGCGCTCCGACGAGCTGCTCGACCGGTTCCGCCTCGCCGACAAGCGCGACGACCGGCCGGACCATCTGTCGGGGGGGATGGCCCAGCGCCTGCTCGTCGCCCGCGCGCTCGTGCACCGCCCCGCGGTGCTCTTCCTCGACGAGCCCACCACCGGCCTCGACCCGCAGAGCCGCATCGCCCTCTGGGACCTCCTACGCGAGTTCCACGCCGAGGGCCAGACCATCCTGCTCACCACCCACTACATGGACGAGGCCGACGCGCTCTGTGACCGGGTGGCGATCATGGACGAGGGCCGCATCCTCGCCCTCGACACGCCCGCCGAGCTCAAGCGTTCCGTTGACGCCGACACGGTCGTCGCGGTCAGCGCCGTGGGGGACCTGCACCGCCTGGCTGCCGCCCTCCGCGCCAACCAGCCGGCCTCCCGCGCCGACGTGGCCGACGGCACCGTGCGGGTGTTCGCCAACGACACGAGCGGACTGCTGCCGGGGATCGTGCTCCTCGCCGAACGTGAGGGCATCCCGATCGTCGACATCTCCGTCGTCGAACCGAGTCTCGAGACGGTGTTCATCGCCCTCACGGGCAGGGAGCTGCGGGAATGAGCGTCCGCCGGCGAGCGGGGGTGGACGAACCCAGGACCGTGCAGGCCGCTGCGGTCGCCGCGTTCGGGGGCATGCTCCTGCGCGACTTGCGGGTCCTCACCACCGAGCGGGGGCGCTTCCTGCTCCGCACGGTGAGCCAGCCCCTCCTGCTCGTCTTCGTGTTCACCTACGTCTTCCCCACCATCGGGCAGGGATTCCGGACCGGCGCGGGGCAGTCGTTCACCGACGTGCTCGTGCCCGGCGTCGTCGCCATCGCGATCCTCGTGAAGGGCATCCAGGCGGTGGCGCTGCCCCTGGTCCAGGAGTTCGGCTACACGCGGGAGATCGAGGACCGCGTGATGGCGCCGCTGCCCGTGTGGGCCGTCGCCGTCGAGAAGATCGTCGCCGGCGCCGCGCAGGGGCTCATCGCCGCGGCGATCGTCTTCCCCATCGCCCGGTTCGTGCCCGCGGAGCCCGTCGAGCTCACGATCTCCTGGCCGGTCCTGGTCGGTGTGCTCGTCCTCGCCCCCCTGCTCGCATCGGCGGTCGGGCTCGTGCTCGGCACGGTCGTCGAGCCGAACCAGGTCCCGCTGATGTTCAGCGTCGTGATCCTGCCGGTAACCTTCCTCGGCGCGACGTACTTCCCGTGGGCGGACCTCGACGCGATCCCGTGGCTGCAGGTCGCCGTGCTCGCGAACCCGCTCGTGTACATGGCGGAGGGCTTCCGCATGGCGCTCACCCCGCACCTGCCGCACATGGCTCCCTGGGCCATATTCAGCGGGCTCGCGGGCTTCACCCTCGTCGCCGGCTACGCCGGCATCCAGGGTTTCGAGCACCGGGTGCGCAGCTGACTGCCCGTCCCACGCCCCACGGCATTCGGGTACATTCCGGGGGCGCCCGGCCAAGGCCACCGCCGACGGACCCGTGCCCGGGCGCGAGGATGCCATGGCCAGCTGCGGAGCGCTGCGATCGCGGACACGGGTGCCCGCCCTCGTGGTCGCCCTCGTGGTGGCGGGGGCCTTGCTGCACGCGCCGGCGGGTGCGGGAGCCGCCGGCGCGCCCGGGGCGTGGACCGCGCAGCGCGTCGGGGCGGCGGACCTGCACGCGGCCGCCGCGCCGAGCGGCGAGCTCGCCTGGCTCGCCGGGGCGGGCGGCACCCTTCTCGGCTCACGTGACGGTGGGCGCACCTGGGCGGGCCGACCGACGCCGACGCGTGCCGACCTGCACGGGCTCGACTTCGTCGGCGCCTCCACGGGCTGGGCGGTCGGCGCCGACGACACCCTGGTCACCACGCGGGACGGCGGGCGGAGCTGGCGCCGGACGGTCACCGGCGCGCCCGTGGGTTCCGTCCTGCGCGGCGTCGACTTCGTCGACGCGACGCACGGCTGGGTCGTCGGCCACACCGCCTTCCCGATCGTGACGAACGTCATCGCGACCACCACCGACGGTGGGTCGACGTGGACACGACAGGCGGCCCCCCTCGGGCTCGGGCTGCGGAGCGTGTCCTTCGCCGACCGCCGCCACGGCTTCGCCGGCGGTCATCTCGGGGTGGCCTACCGCACGGCCGACGGGGGCGCCACGTGGACGCCCATGGTGCTGGGCGCGACCGGTGACGTCGCCGCGGTGGTCCGCATCGACGCGGCGACGGGCCTCGCCGCCGTCCAGGAGACCATCTACCGAACCGGCGACGGCGGCATCACCTGGACGCCCGTCGCCGCCGCCGAACGCGACGTCCGCGCGCTGGCGCACGCCGGCGGCACCGCGTTCGCGGTCGGCGACGGCGGGCTGGCCCTGCGGAGCATCGACGGGGGGCGCTCGTGGTCGACCCAGCCCGCCGGCACCGCGGACGACCTCGCCGCCGTGTCGGCGCCGTCGCCGTCGGCGGCCGTCGCGGCGGGTGCAGGCGGCGCGGTCGCCACCTACCGGGTGGGCGAGGGCCCCCAGCCGCTCGACGTCGCCCCCGACCCCGAGGCCTGCGTGGACCCCGCCGAGGACCCCTCGGGCGGCCGCCTCGAGGTCCGCTGGTCCTCCCCGGCGGCGGGCTACCCGGCGGCGGCGGCAAGCGGCGACCTCACCGGGGACGGCAGCCGGGAGATCGTCGTGGCCGGCCCCGAGGGGGTGCGGGCGCTGCGCCCCGGGAGGCCCACCGCCCAGGCGACCCTGTGGGAGCGGCCGTTCCAGGCCCGTGCCGGGCGGGTGCTGCTCGCCGACCTCTCCGGAGACGGCCGCCCGTCGGTCGTCGTGGCCGGGGCTCTCGAGCGTCCCAGCCGCTCCGGCGTGCTCGTGCTCGACGCCGCGACGGGGCGGACGCTCTGGAGCCGCCAGCTGTCCGGTGGCGCCTCGGTCGTCCGGGCAGCCGACGTCGACGGCACCGGAGGCCACGACCTCGTGGTCATCACCGCCGGCAACGCCCTGCACGTGCTGTCCGGCGCAGACGGGGTCGACCTGCGGCCACCTCGCGCGCTCGGAGCCCGGCCGAAGCAGCTCCAGGTCGGCGACCTCGACGGCGACCGGGCGGCGGACGCGGTGATCGCCCTCGCCGACGGCCGAGCGGTGGCTGTCGACCTCGCACGCGACCGCGTCATCTGGACCTACCGCGTCGAGGCGGGCTTGCTCGAGACCGTCGTCCTGGCCGACGTCACCGGCGACGGGAGGCTCGAGGCCGTCCTCGGGGGGCGGGGGACCGCGGCCGCGCCCACGAGCCCCGGCTACGGCGGGACCCTCGCCGTCGGGGAGCGCAGCGGCCCGCTCGTCGCCGTCGTGCACGGCGCCGACGGGCGGCGGGCCTGGGACTGGGCCGTTGCGGCGGGCGGGACCGACCGCGTCGTCGCAGTCGCGACCGGCGACCTCACCGGCGACGGGGTCCGCGACGTCGTCGCGCACGTGGCAAAGCTCGGTGAGGGCCACCTCGTCGCCTTCCGGGGAGCCGGCCGGGTCGCCGGCGACCTCGCGCCGGCGGAGCTGCTCTGGACCGCCGGCACCACCCACGGGTCCGGGGGCGTCCAGGCGGCGTACACCCCTGAGGGTCTCGTGGCCACCGACGGTGACGGCGACGGTGTGGCCGAGGTCTACCTGTCGAGCTGGAGCGGTGCCCTGCTCGGGGTGAGGGGCGCGCGACCGCCCGCGCGCACGGGTCTGCTCGCGCGCCCGCGCCCGGCCGAGCGGCTGTTCACCGTCGCGCGCCAGCCTCCGCACACCCACGTCTCCGTGGCCGAGGAGGGCGGCCGCCGGGCGCTGGTGAGCGCGTCGGGCGACCACCTCGTGGCGGTGCGCGACCCTGTCGACGGCGGGGTCCGCTGGCCCTACGACGCCGGCGGTCGTCCCGAGGTCGCCCCTGGCCGCATGGGTCCCGGCGGCGCTCTCGGGGTCGCCGTCGGCAGCGCCGCCGGACGCGTCTTCGGCCTCGACCTCGCCGGGCGGCTGCTCGCGCCCGGGCGTGACGCCTTCCTCCCCCGGCACACCGTGGGGGTGGTCGCCGTCGACGTCACCGGCGACGGGCTCGACGAGATCGTCGGAGCCACCGCCGCGGGTAGGGTCGCCGCCGTCGACCCGCGAACGAGCGCGTGGCTGTGGGAGACCGACCTCGACGCGGGCGTCGGTGCGGTCGCCGCCGCCGGTGCGCGGCGCGTCGCGATCGGCCTCGCCGACGGGCGCGTCGTGGCCCTCGACGTCCGCGACGGAACGACGGTGTGGCAGCAGCGAGGAGCCGCTCCCGTCCGCGTCCTGGTCACGGCCCCCCGACGCGGGTGGGTCGCCGCGGGCGATGCCGCGGGGGTGCTGCGCCTGCTCGACGAGCAGGGTGCGCTGCGCGGCCAGGCGACCGCCGGCTCGGCGATCGTCGGCGCCGTGGCCGCCGATCTCGACGGCGACGGGCTGGAGGACTTCGCGGTAGCGGTGGGACCGACGCTCCAGGGCTTCTCGGCCACCGGGCAGCGGCTGTGGAGCTACGCGCTCGGGGACGCAGCGGCGCACCTGGCCGCGGGTGACCTCAGCGGCGACGGCGTGGCCGACGTGGTCGGCACGGGCATGGACGGGCACGCCCACGCCGTCGACGGGCGCACCGGCTCCCGCCTGTGGGCGGTCGCGAACGGCTGGCCCGGCCCGGTCGCCGTGGCCGACCTCGACGGGGACGGGCGCCGGATCGCGGTCGTGACCAGCCCGGCGGCGCCCGACGCGGTACCCGGAACCCGCCACACGGTGCGGACGGTGGACGTCGGCGGTCGCGTCCTCACCCGCTGCAGCGTGCGCAAGGCGCCGCACGTCGCACGCGTCGTCGACCTCGACGGCGACGGCGCGGACGAAGTCGTCCTCGGCATGGGGTCGGGGGACGTCTACGCGTTCGGCGGGCGCAGGGCCGGCTCGCCGCGGCGCGAGGGCCCCGACGCCCCGGCGCCGGCGCCGGCGGCACCGCCTGCCGAGGCGCCGCCCGCGCAGCTGCTCCCACCGCTGCCCGACGTGCCCGTGCCATCGCCCGAGCAGCCGCCCGTGCTGCCGCACCGGCGCCCCGACGGCTCCGGCGGGCTCGGCCTGCTCGAGGACCTCCCCGGCGGCCTGCCCTGACCGCGGCGCACCCTGATCGGCCAGGACGCGATGGGTTCGCGCCGCCGCGGGTCCTTGACCAGCGGCCGGCGGACGGGGACCCTGGGGCAACGGCCGAACGGCGCGGCGGTCAGCTCGGGACGCGGCGTGCCGCACGAGTGCATTCGCGTACCGCCGGCGCTGCGACGATGAGGAGCCCCCGTGGCGGACCCCGCACCCCAGAGCACCGGCGGGCGGCTCCCGCGCGCGCCGGCGTACGCCTGGGCGTGGCTGCAGCGGTCCCGGCCCGTTCTCGAGGAGGTGGCGCGGCGGTTGACCGGCCAGCCCGCGACCACCGCGTTCGTCGAGGGCCTGCGCGAGCAGCTGGCCACCGACGCCTTCGTGCAGGACATCGTCGTCGGGTCGATCGCCGATGTGGCGTTCAACGGCCGCCTGCCGACCCGCCGCCCGGCGGGCACGGCATGGGACCGCGGTCTCGTCTGGTGGGCTGCGGCGATCGCCGGGGTGAGCCCCGCAGAGTTCGAGGCCCGCTCGCGGCTGCCCACGGGGACGCAACCCGCGCTGTTCGCAGCACCGCCCGAGGCCGAGCGTCCCCCGCCGACCTCGCGGCCTGCGACGCGCGTGCCGCGGCGCCATCAGGTGCCGGGGCGCGCCGCCCTGGCCGCCGCCCTGCGCGAGCTGCTCGCCACCGCCGAGGGCGACCAGGTGCCGGCCAGTGCCGTGCGCCAGCTCCTCGCCGAGCTCGAAGAGGACTGACCCGGGCAAGTCGCCTCGCGGGACGCCGGCGCCCGCCGGGTGGCCGTCGCCGCGGGACTGCGGGTAGCGTGGGCGGGATGACCGCAACCCCGAGAGGTGTGCACCCCTGAGCCCCTCCGCCTGGCCGTCCCGCCAACCGCCCACCTGGAGCGCGAGCGGCGTCGACGCCGTCTTCGTCCCGGAGCCCGCCCTGCCCGCACACGGCAGGCTGGCCTTGTACGCATCGCGGCCGGAGGCGGAGAAGGTGCTGCACGACGAGGCGCGCCGGTGGCGGCTGGGGGAGGGCACCGCCACGCGGGTGCGCGTCGCGACGGTCCACGACCACGTGGCCGCCCTCCGCGACGTCCCCGCCACCACCATCCCGCTCGACGAGGCCGTGCCGCGACTGCTCGCCATGCCGGTCGACGAGCGTCCCGCCTACCGCCGCCCGCCCGACTCGCTGCGCGCATGGGCGCTCGCCGCGCGGCTGGCCGTGCGGGTGGTGGCGCACGGCCGGCTCGTGCCGACCCTCGTGGCGGCGGGGGAGGCCCGCGTCCACGGCGTGTGGCGGGCATGGCTCGGTGGCGACCCGGAGGAGGAGGCCGTCGTCGGGTGGCTCGCCGCGGCGATGCCACGGGCCGGTCACGCACTCGCCTGCGGCGACCGGGGCGTGTGGGCGCCGTCCGCGCTGCTGACCGCGTTCCTCGACGCCGTGGCCGATCTCGCCGTCCGCACGCCCGGCCCCGCGCCGTCTGCCACCCGGCCCCGGCAGCGGCTCCTGCCGTGGACGGCGCGATGGGCGGAGGCGCTCGCCGACCCCCACGACGCGTGCGTGCCTCTGCGTGACGACGCGGAGGAGGTGGTCGCGGTGGTCGCCGCCTGGCACAACGCGGCCGGGACCGCGCCCGAGGACGGGGCGCCCGAGCTGCGGCTGCACGCGCCGGAAGCCCAGGACGGTCGGTGGGTGCTCGAGATCGGGCTGCGAAGCGCCGGGCACGGCTGGGTCCCGGCACGGGTCGTGTGGCACGGCGGCGACCCCAGCCGTCAGGAGGCCTTGCTGCGCGGGCTCGGCCGTTGCGCCCGGGTGTACCCGCCGCTCGACATCGCGCTGCGCGAGCCAACCCCGGAGCGGGCCGAGCTCGACCTGGCGCAGGTGTGGACGCTGATCAGCGGGGGGGCGTCCGGGCTCGCCCAGGCGGGGGCGGTGCTCGTCCTGCCCGAGGACCTCGCCGCGGACGACCTGCGGCTGCGCCTGCGCGTCGACACCGCCGCCGACGCCGCAAACGCGGGAAGCGACGTGAGAGGTCCCGCGGGCGGGCCGTTCGACGGAGTGGTGGCCGAGGTCTCGTGGGAGGTGGCGCTCGGCGGCGAGCCGCTCTCCGACGACGAGCTCGACGCCCTGCTCGGCCTGTCTTCGCCGCTCGTGCGCTGGCGGGACCGGTGGGTCCGCGTCGACGAGGGGCAGCTGCGGGCCGTTCGCGGACGGCTGCCGCCGCCCGGCGGCGGGCGGCTGCCCCTCGGGGAGGCGATCGCGCTCGGGCTTGCCGGCACAGCGGGCAGCGACCCCACCGGCGGCTACGCCGGCGACGACGTGGACGTCGTCGCCGGCGGCGGTGTCGAGCGCTTCCTCGAGCGGCTGGCCGCGGCGGGCGAGGGACCGCCCGCGCCCTCCACTCCGGCCGGCTTCATCGGCCAGCTGCGGCCCTACCAGCGGCGAGGGGTCGCGTGGCTGCAGGGCATGGGGGAGCTCGGACTCGGCGCCGTCCTCGCCGACGACATGGGTCTCGGCAAGGGCATACAGCTCATCGCCTACCTGCTCAGCCGGGCCGGCGGGCCGCACCTCGTCGTCTGCCCGACCTCGGTCGTCGGCAACTGGGAGCGCGAGCTCAACCGGTTCGCCCCCGGGCTGGACGTCGCGCGGTTCCACGGCCCCGACCGCCCCACCGACCTCCACGGCTGGCAAGGGGTGGTCGTCACGAGCTACGGAACCCTGCGCCGCGACGCCGACCCCCTCGTCGCCGTCGACTGGGACGTCGTCGCGCTCGACGAGGCGCAGCATGTGAAGAACCCCGCGACCGCGGGTGCGCGGGCCGTCCGCCGGTTGCGCAGCGCTCAGACCGTGGCGCTCACCGGCACGCCGCTGGAGAACCGGCTGTCGGAGCTGTGGGCGCTGCTCGACGTGACGAACAAGGGGCTGCTCGGCAGTCGCGCGGCGTTCGGTCGCCGTTTCGCCGGCCCCATCGAGCAGCGGAGGGACGGCCGGGCGGCGGCGCGCCTGCGCCGGCTCGTCGCCCCCTTCATCCTGCGGCGCGAGAAGAGCGACCCGACCGTGGTCGCCGAGCTGCCGCCGAAGATCGAGCGAACGGTCGCGTGCGCGCTGACCTCCGAGCAGGCGCAGCTGTACCGGGCCGCCGTCGACCGCGCGTTCGGGCGCGGACCCGACGCGGTCACGGAGACCTCGTCGATGGAGCGACGGGGGCGGGTGCTCGGGCTCGTCACGGCGCTCAAGCAGGTCTGCAACCACCCCGCGCAGCTGCTCGGCGAGACCGACCCGGTCATCCCCGGTCGGTCGGGCAAGCTTGCCGCGGCGCGCGAGATCATCGGAGAGGCCGTCGAGGCCGGCGACCAGGTCGTCGTGTTCACCCAGTACGTCGTGATGGGCCGCCTTCTCGTCACCCAGCTCGGCGCCGACCTCGACACGCCGGTGCCGTTCCTCCACGGCGCTGTGACCGCCACCGCGCGGGACCGGATGGTCGCGGCTTTCCAGGGGGAGGGCGATGGTGCCACCCCCCCGGTCCTCGTCGTGAGCCTGCGCGCGGGTGGGACCGGCCTGAACCTCACCGCCGCCACCCACGTCGTCCACTACGACCGCTGGTGGAACCCGGCGGTGGAGGACCAGGCCACGGACCGCACGCACCGCATCGGACAGCTGCGCACGGTGGAGGTGCACAAGCTCGTGACCGCCGGCACCGTCGAGGAGCGCATCGCCCAGGTCATCGAACGCAAGCGGGAGCTGTCCGCCCACGTCGTCGGGGCCGGGGAGGCGTGGATCACCGAGCTCGGCGACGAAGAGCTCGCCGAGCTCGTCGCGCTCTCGCCGGCTGCGAGCATCGTCGACGTCGACGTCGACGACGACGACGAGGGTGGTCCGCCCGCCGTCCGGGAGGCGTCGTAGTGGCCTGGTCGTGGGCCAGGAGGTGGGAGACGCTGCTGCCCTCCGACGACCCGGCGACCGCGCGGGAGGTCGCTCAGGGCCGGTCCTACCACCGCTCGGGCCGGGTCACCGCCCTGCGCGTAGCCACGGGACGGCTCCGGGGACGGGTCCAGGGCAATCTCGCCACCCCCCGGGCGGTCGAGGTGGCGGTGCCGGTCCTCGGCGACCCCGAGTGGTCCCGCATCGTGCGGCTGCTCGCGGGCCAGCTGCGCCACAGCGCCCGGCTGCTGGCCGGCCTACAGCCCGAGGGGCTCGAGGAGGAGCTGTCGGCGATGGGCGTGCGGCTTCTCCCGGGACCCGACGAGGTCGACACCAACTGCGGCTGCGGGAAGGCCCAGCCCTGCGCCCACACCGCCGCCGTCTGGCAGGCGGTCACCGAGCGGATCGACGAGGACCCCTTCACGCTCCTTCGCCTGCGGGGCCGTGGCCGGGAGCGGCTCCTCGCGGAGCTGGCCGCCGAGCGCGCCCGGCACGCAGCCGGCACCGACCGTGTGCCCCTCGAGGGGCTGGGGGTGGAGGGCTGGACCCGCGCTCGCTCACCGCTCGAGGCGCTGCACCTGCCCCCCGAGGACGACGGGGGGCCCGCGTTCAGCCCGCTGCGCGTGCTGGGCGATCCCCCGGGCTGGCCTCCGGGGCCCGGCGCGGAGAGCCTGTTCGGCCCGCTCGTACAGCGGGCCGCCGACTGGGCGCGCGCCCTGCGCAGCGACGCCTAGCCTCTCCGCGAGCCGGCCCGACGGCCGTTCCCGCCGGGTCAGGCCATTGGTTCTTCGAGGCCGGGTGGCAGCGTCCCCGTCGCCTTCTGCCATCCGGCGGCGACCCCGCGGATGGCGACGAGCTTGGCGGCGCCCATGCCCGCGGCCATGGCCAGGGTCCACGCGAGCGCCGGCGCCCAACTCGTTCCGGGAGCCGCGGGATTGCCCGGCGGCTCCTCGTGGCGGGCAGCCTTCCACGCCGCCGCCATTGCCTTGCGCACGGCGAGGCCGGCTGCCACGCCCGCTCCTGCCGCAGCGAGCTTCCAGGCGATCTTCTCCATGGTCTGCCCCATCTGTGCCCGTGCTTCGACGGTCAGCCGGTCGAGGTCACGGCCCAGCCGCAGGCGGGCCTCCTGGACCGCGGCGACGTGCTCCGCGAGACCGTTGTGCGCTCCCGCCGCCTGCGCGGGCGGCGTCCGTGTCCCTATCGGTTGGCCAGGTGCGACTTCGCCCACGCCACGTCCTCCTCGACGTTGTGCTTGGTGGTGTCGAGGCTGACCGGGGTGGCGAGCTTGCGCTTGCCGATCAGCCCGAGAACCCCGCCGGCGACCAGCAGCACGACGCTGACGACGAGGGCGGCGGCCCAGCCCGGCAGCACGAGCGCGAGGGCCAGTCCGGCGGCCAGGAGCAGCCCCTGCAGCCCGAGCCAGCCGAGGATCGCCGTCCCGGCGAGCAGGCCCGCACCGGAGGCCTTGGCCTTGACGGACTCGGCGAGCTCGGCCTTCGCGAGCTCCACCTCGGCGCGTACGAGCGCGCTCGCGTCCTCTGCCACGGCTTTCGCCGCGGCACCGGCACCGATGGTCGGCTGCGAGTTGAACAGTCGGCGGACGCCCTGGAGTGGCTGCTCGAAGGGCTGCCGTGGTGACGCGGTCATCGCCGTCTTCTGCTCCCCGGTCGCGAATGTGAGCGCGGTAGCGCCTTTCCTCCCGAACGCGTACCCCCTGTGGGGGGTCCCCACACCGGACGGCGGCCCACCCCCACGCAGGCGCTACAGTGGATTCACCAACAAAGTGCTTGCCTGCACCGGGGAGGTTCGTCGTACCCTTGAGGCCGATTGTTCAGCGTGCGCCGCAGGGCCTCGACGGCACCCAGCGCACGATGACCCGCCGGTGCGGGGTCTCGCCCTTTGTGGTGGGAGGCCCCCCGCCCCCGCGCCTACCGAGGGGAAGGTGACTGCCGCCGTGCCACAAGTGGTCGAGGAGATGCCGCTGCATGACCACGTGCAGCTGTATCTGCGGGAGATGGCCCGCACCGCGCTGCTGACCGCGGAGGAGGAGGTCGACCTCGCCAAGCGCTACGAGGCGGGGTTGGAGGCCGAGCGGCTGCTCAGCGAGCGCAAGCGCACGACGCCGACGCGCCGACGGCAGCTCAATCAGGTCGACCGCGACGGCAAGCGCGCCAAGGAGCGCCTCGTGCAGGCCAACCTGCGGCTGGTCGTGTCGGTGGCCAAGCGCTACCAGGGCCAAGGACTGCCGCTCCTCGACCTCATCCAGGAGGGCAACCTCGGTCTCCTGCGTGCGGTGGAGAAGTTCGACTACCGTCGGGGCTACAAGTTCTCCACCTACGCGACATGGTGGATCCGCCAGGCCGTCGGTCGTGGGGTGGCCGACAAGGGCCGCACCATCCGCCTGCCCGTCCACATGATGGAGCGGGTCCGCCGCGCGCTGTCCATGCAGCGCGACCTCGCGGAGCAGTACGGTCGTGAGCCGTCCCTGGAGGAGCTCGCCAGCGAGCTCGGCGAGGAGGTCGAGCTCGTCGAGGAGCTGCTCACCTACGCGCGCACGCCGACGTCGCTCGAGACCCCGGTCGGCGAGGACGGCGACGCGGAGCTCGGCGACTTCATCGAGGACCGCAACGCCGACGACCCGCTCGAGGTCGCGGCGAAGGGGCTGGCCCGCAAGGAGCTCCTCGACGTCGTGGCGGGTCTGCCCGACCGGGAGCGCACGATCCTCGAGCTGCGCTTCGGACTGCTCGACGGCGAGGCGCGCACCCTCGACGACGTGGGCCGCTACTTCGGCCTCACCCGCGAGCGGATCCGCCAGCTCGAGGCGCGGGCGCTGTCGAAGCTGCGCCACCCCTCCCGGGGCCGCGCGCTGTCGGACACCGCCGCGTAGCGCTCGACGCGGGGGATTACCCGCGTCACGCCTTCCAGGCGGTGCGCAGGCTCTCGGGGAGCCCCCAGCGGCCGAGCGGTGTGAGCGCGCCGCTCCCGTCGAGGACCCCGAGAGCCGTCCACAGCTGGACGACGGTGTCGAGCCCGGCGAGCAGGATCTCCTCGTCCTCGGGGGTCAGGTCGGCGCCCTCCACCTCCGGGCAGCGGTCGATGAGCCCGAGCAGCGTCTCGGGGTCCGCGGGTTGTCCCACACCCGCCCGCACGAGCTCGATGACCGCACCGGCCCAGTCGGCCGGCTCGAGCGCCGCCCAGGCGCTCTCGGCGTCGGGGTCGAGCGGCAGCGCGCCGCGCGGCTCCACGACACCTGCGGCGAGCGTCAGCCACAGCTCCTCGTCGTCCTCCGGCGGCTCGTCGTCGTCGAGGCCTCCGGCGGCGAACAGCACGTCGTAGGGCCACTCTTCGTTGTCGGGGAGCCTGCGGAGCCCGCCGACGACCGCGCGCAGGGCAGCGTCGTCGCGTCGCCGTTCGAAGCCGGCCAGCGCTTCGGCGACGACCCCCCACGCCGAGCCCTCCGCCCGGGTCCAGGGCGGCTGCGCGACGGCCTGCTCGTCGGGGCGGTCGTCGGCCGCCGGCTCCTCGGCTGCGGTCCCGGGCTCGGCCTCGCCGGTCAGCTCGGTGTCGAGCACCTCGATGTCCTCGTCGTCCTCGGTCAGGCGCCCGTACTGGTCGGGGATCGTGCCCCAGCCGTACAGGGGCACCGGTGCCTGGGGGACCTCCCCGTACTCGTCGACGGGATCGACGTCGACCGACTCCACCCGGCACTCGTGCGTCCACCCCTCCCCGACGTCGAACACGTAGGTGAAGGGAGTGCCGAGGCGCAAACCCACCTCGCCGACGGTGACGTCGTCGCTGTCCTCGGCGTCGTCGTCGACGCCACCGGACACGAGGCGGCGGCCCTCGACGGTGAACTCGTGCGGCGGGGACAGGTCCCATCGTCCGAACGCCACGTCGACGGCCTCGGACAGGTCGGCGAACGAGTGGTCGGAGTGCATGAGCAACAGGCGTCCCGGAGGCCGGGCGAGGGGTTCGCCGCGGCGGCCGAGGAGCACCACCCGGAGGGTCATCCAGTCGGTCATGGTGCGCCTTCCGACAGCGGCGGGCATGGCTTCCGGCACGCTACTCCCTTCACGGGACACGTGCCCGGTGGGCGGCGGGTCGTCCCACGCCCCGCGACGCTCCTACTCGCGACGGCGCAGCGGGTGGTCGATCGGCGTCTCGACGATGACGAGCTCGAGGCCGTCGGGGTCGTGGACGCTGAGCTCGATGAGACCCCACGGCTTGCGCTCGGGCTCCGCCGCGATTGCGACGCCCTTGGCGGCCAGCTCCTCCCGGGCGGCGCGGGCGTCGACGACCTGCAGCCACAGACGCACGCCCGGGTCCGGCGTCGGCCCATTTGCGTTCTCGCTCAGCTCGAGGTAGCCGCCCCCGAGGAAGTACACGACGCCGCGGTGGGGGGCGTGCCCCCATTCGCGGTAGCGGACGAGGCCGATACGGTGCTCGTAGAAGGCCACGGACGCGTCGAGGTCGGAGGGCCGCAGCAGGACGCGGGACTGCAGGACGTGCATACCCGCCGCTAGTGCAGGTCGCGTTCGAGGAGGTCCATGAGCAGGCAGTCCTGCCACTGCCCGTCAGGGTTGCGCTCGTAGGAGCGCATCACGCCGACCTCGCGGAAGCCCACCCGCCGGTACGTGCGGATGGCCTTCACGTTGTCGACACTCGGATCGATCGTGAGCCGGTGGTGACCGCGGTCGTGAATGAGGTGGCGCGACAGCGTGCGCACCGCGTCGGTCCCGAGCCCCTTGCCGTGCCAGACGCTGTGGATGAAGACGTCGAGGCTCGCATGCCGGTAGGCGGGCGACGGCTCCTCGACGTACTGGATGGAGCCGACGACCTCGCCGTCTACCTCGATGACGTAGACGACGGTGTCCTCCGCCTCGATGATGTCGCGCCGGACCCGGTCGGCGTCGTAGCGGCCCCACCAGCGAGCCACCTCCGGATCAGCGAGGATCGCGGCGAGGACCTCGGCGTCCTCGGGCCGCACCCTGCGCAGGGTGGTCGCCGTGCCGTGCAGCACTGAAGTCATGGTCTCCTCTCGGCCCATCCTGCCAGATGCCGCACGCTTCGCCACCTGAGGGGTCGGCGTAGACTGCCCGTCCGAAAGGGAGGGCGCATGGGCAGGTACAGCCTGGCGGTGATCGCCGGCGACGGCGTCGGGCCGGAGGTCACCGCCCAGGCGTGCAAGGCGCTTCGGGCCGCGGGCGAGCGTTGGGGCTTCGTCGTCGACATCACCGCCTACGACGTCGGAGGCGAGCGTTACCTCCGCACGGGCGAGGTCCTGCCCGGCAGCGTGGAGACGGAGCTGCGCGGCCACGACGCCATCCTGCTCGGCGCGGTCGGCAGCCCCGACGTGCCCCCCGGTGTGCTCGAGCGCGGGCTGCTGCTGCGCCTGCGCTTCGCGTTCGACCAGTACGTGAACCTGCGTCCGGTCCGGCTGTACGAAGGCGTCCGCTCACCCGTTGCGGGTCTCGACGCCGACCGGTGCGACATGGTCATCGTGCGGGAGAACACCGAAGGCCTCTACGCCGGGGCCGGCGGTTCGGTATACCGGGGGACCCCACACGAGGTCGCCACCCAGGAGTCGCTCAACACCCGCAGGGGCGTGGAACGGGTCGTGCGTCACGCCATGAGCCGCGCAGCGACGCGGCGACGCCGGTTGACGCTGTGCCACAAGACGAACGTGCTCACCTACGCCGGGGACCTCTGGCAGCGCACGGTCGACGAGGTCGGCGCCGAGTTCCCCGACGTGACCGTCGACTACGTCCACGTCGACGCGGCCTGCCTCTACCTCGTCACCGCCCCGGAGCGCTTCGACGTGGTGGTGACCGACAACCTGTTCGGCGACATCATCACCGACCTCGGTGCGGCGGTGCAGGGCGGTCTCGGCCTGGCGGCCAGTGCCAACCTCAACCCCGAGCGCACGGCACCGAGCATGTTCGAGCCGGTGCACGGGTCCGCGCCCGACATCGCGGGGAAGGGATGGGCGAACCCCACCGCGGCGGTGCTCAGCGCCGCACTGTGCCTCGAGCATCTCGGGGAGCGGGAGGCGGCGACGGCCCTGGACCGCGCGGTCGCGTCGGTGCTGCCCGCGCTCGGCGCCATGGGCGGCCCGGAGATGGGATACTCGACGGAGCAGATCGGCGACCTCCTCGCGGAAGCGGTCGCGTCGCCTGCCGGCAAAGGAGCCTGAGGACCATGCCCATCCCTTCAGTCGACAAGATCTGGATGGACGGTGACCTCGTCGATTGGGAGGATGCGCAGGTCCACATCCTCACGCCGACGCTGCACTACGGGTGGGGCGTGTTCGAGGGCATCCGCGCCTACGCGACCCACCGTGGGCCTGCGATCTTCCAGCACCGCAGGCACATGGAGCGCCTGCACCGCTCCGCGCGGATCCTCCAGATGGAGGTGCCCTTCGGCGTCGACGAGCTCATGGAGGCCACCCGCGAGCTCATCCGCGTCAACGACGTCGAGTCCTGCTACATCCGCCCGCTCGTGTACCTGGGCTACGGCGAGATGGGCCTCAACCCCCTCCCGAGCCCGGTGCGGGTGTCGATCGCGATCTGGCCGTGGGGCACCTACCTCGGTGACGAGGGGCTGCAGAACGGGGTCAGGGCGAAGGTGTCGTCGTGGGTGCGCATCGGCACGAACATGATCCCGACCGGCACGAAGGCCTGTGGCGTGTACATCAACTCCTCCCTGGCCAAGGTCGAGGCGCTGAAGGCCGGCTACGACGAGGCCATCCTGCTCAACGAGCACGGCCACGTCGCCGAGGGCTCCGGCGAGAACGTCTTCGTGGTCCGCGACGGCACGCTGCTCACCCCGCCGCTCGCCGAGGGAGTGCTGCGCGGCATAACCCGCGACTCCGTGATCGAGCTGGCCACCGACCTCGACATCCCCTTCTCCGAGACGACGCTGCTGCGCCAGGACCTCTACCTCGCCGACGAGGCGTTCTACACCGGCACCGCCGCTGAGGTGGTGCCGATCCGCTCCGTCGACGACCGTGACATCGGGGCGCCAGGGCCGGTCACGAAGCAGCTGCAGGACCTCTTCTTCGACGTCGTGAAGGGCAAGAACGACCGGTACAAGCACATGGTCGACTACGTGCGGGAGTAAAGAGACCACACGCACCTGGCCCGCGTCCGCGGCTGCATCCCGCGGCTGCCGAGCGGCGCGCTTGTGCGGCCGACCGCGACCCGGCACACTCCAGGGGATGTTCGCCTCGCAGCTCGAGTCCGCGCGCCACCCGTCGGCGTGTTGCGGCGCGCGCGCCCGCATGGCGGCGACCATCATCATTGGACCGCTCCTGTAGGACCGGTTGCCCGTGCCGGCCCGCAGGAGCGGCGGCACGGAGCAGTGCCCCCGCCACCTCGCAGCCGGAGCGGGCAGCCCCCGAGAACAAGGTGGGCTCGTGGCTCGCAACCTCCTCGCAGCAGGGCTGCACGCACCGGTGGACGTCACGCCCGTGGACGTCTACGACACGACGTTGCGCGACGGCACGCAGCGCGAAGGCATCTCGCTCACCGTGGCCGACAAGCTGCGGGTCGCGGCGGAGATCGACTCGCTCGGTGTCAGCTACATCGAGGGTGGGTGGCCGGGTGCGAACCCAAAGGACACTGAGTTCTTCCGCCGGGTGGCCGCGGGCGAGCTGCAGCTGCGCCGCGCCGTGCTCACCGCCTTCGGCATGACCCGCCGCCCGGGTGGCGCGGCGGGGAACGACCCGACCCTCGCTGCGCTGCTCGAGGCCGCGACGCCGGTCGTGTGCCTCGTCGGCAAGTCCGACATCCTTCACGTCACCGAGGCGCTCGGGACGACGGCGGAGGAGAACCTCGCCATGGTCGCCGACTCCGTGCGCCTGCTGCGGCGTGAGGGGCGCCGGGTGTTCTTCGACGCCGAGCACTTCTTCGACGGCCATGCGCGCGACCCGTCCTACGCGCTGGAGGTGCTCGCCGCGGCGGCCGGCGCCGGCGCCGAGTGCGTCGTGCTGTGCGACACGAACGGCGGGGCCCTGCCCGACCGGGTCGAGGCCGTCGTTCGCGAGGTCGTCGGTGTCCTCGGCGACACCCAGGTGGGCGTGCATGTGCACAACGACACCGACTGCGCCGTCGCCAACTCGCTCGTGGCGGTGCATGGAGGCGCGACCCACGTGCAGGGCACCGTGAACGGCATCGGGGAGCGCTGCGGCAACGCGAACCTCATGTCGATCATCCCCAACCTCAAGGTCAAGCTCGGCATGGACGTCGTGGGCGACGACGACCTGCGGCGGCTGTCGCACGTCGCGCACGCCGTCGCGGAGGTGATGAACACCACGCCGGACCCCCACGCGCCGTACGTCGGCCACGCCGCCTTCGCGCACAAGGCCGGGCTGCACGTCTCGGCGCTGGCGAAGCGCGAGGACCTCTACCAGCACGTCGAGCCGGCCAGGGTCGGAAACGTTCTGCGGCTGCTCGTGAGCGAGCTCGCCGGACGCTCGACGGTCGTGCTGAAGGGCAGGGACTTCGGTCTCGATCTCACCGCCGACGGGGACGCGGTGAACCGCATCCTCGGCCGGGTCAAGGAGCTCGAGCACGCCGGCTATGCCTTCGAGGCGGCCGACGCCTCCTTCGAGCTGCTCGTCCGCAGCGAGATGGGCGAGGACGTGCATGCGTTCACGCTCGAGAGCTTCCGGATCATCGTCGAGCGGCGGGAGGACGGACGCATGGTCGCCGAGGCCACCATCAAGCTGTGGGTCCCGGGTGAGGGCGACGCCGGCGGGCGGGGATATCGGGGTGAGGGCGTCGCCGGAGGCGACGCCGGCGGGCGGGGATATCGGGGTGAGCGGCTCATCGGGACGGGTGAGGGCAACGGCCCCGTCGACGCGCTCGACCAGGCCTTCCGCGCCGCGGTGAACGGCCGGTTCCCCGGGCTCGCGAAGCTGCACCTCGCCGACTACAAGGCCCGCATCCTCGACTCGGACTCCGGCACCGCTGCGACGACCCGGGTACTGATCCGCTCGAGCAACGGCGAGCGCGAGTGGGACACCGTCGGCGTGTCGGCGAACGTGATCGAGGCGTCGTGGCTGGCCATGGCCGATGCGTACACCTACGGCCTGCGCGAGCAGCAGGACGCGGATGCGTGACCGGCCGCCACCGGGCGCTCGTCATCGCCGGCGCGGGACGTCGTACGCGCCTCCGTGTCCGAGGCGCCGCCACTGCCAAGCTCGGGGGCGCCACGGGAAGGGCCGTAGCGGTCGGCTAGGCTTCCGGGCGCGACCCCCGTGCAAGGAGCCGTGCCGTGCGCATCGTCCGTGTCTCGCGCCCTGACGGCCCCGAGTTCGGCGTGGTCCGCGACGGCCACGTCGTCCTCGTCGAGGGCCATCCATTCACCGAGTTCCGCCTCACGAACCAGGCAGCCGCACTCGACAAGGCTCGCCTCCTCGCGCCGATCATCCCCTCCAAGATCTTCTGCGTCGGCAAGAATTACGCCGACCACGCCGCCGAGATGGGTGGTGACGTGCCCGCGGAGCCGCTCGTCTTCTCGAAGCCGAGCACCGCGGTGATCGGACCGGGTGAGCCGGTGCGCCTGCCGGTGCTCTCCGGGGAGGTCCACCACGAGGCGGAGCTCGCGGTGGTGGTCGGGGTGCTCGCGAGGAAGGTGCCCGCCAAGCGGGCGCTCGGCTACGTGTTCGGCTACACCTGCGCGAACGACGTCACCGCTCGGGACCTGCAGGCCCGCGACGGCCAGTGGACGCGCGCGAAGGGCTTCGACTCCTTCTGCCCGCTCGGTCCCTGGATCGACACGGCGGTGGACCCCACCGACGGTCTGGCGGTGCGGTGTCGCGTCAACGGCGAGCTGCGCCAGGACGGCTCGACCGCCGACCTCGTGTTCGGGGTCGCCGAGCTCGTGGCGTACTGCTCGGCCTTCGCGACGTTGCTGCCGGGCGACGTCATCCTCACCGGCACGCCCGCCGGTGTCGGGCCGCTGGCGGACGGCGACACCGTCGAGGTCGAGATCGGCGGGCTCGGCTCCCTCGTCAACCCGGTGCAGGCCGAGCAGGCAGGGCTCGGCGAAGGCGGCGACGAGGCGGGTCGGGCCCCGCGTTAGCCTGTCGGTGCCCCGAGCCCTTCCCGCCCATCTCGAGAGAACCCCATGGCCCTCCCACGCGTCCGCATCGCGCCGGCTCCGAGCGGGTGGTTGCACGTAGGCAACGCCCGCACCGCCCTCTACAACTGGCTGCACGCACGGGGCAGCGGGGGGGCCTTCATCCTACGCGTGGAGGACACCGACGCCGACAGGGTCGCCCCGGAGGCCTACGAGGGCATCTACGAGGCCTTGCGGTGGCTCGGGCTGGACTGGGACGAGGGCCCCGGGCGCGGCGGTCCCCACGGCCCCTACCTGCAGAGCGAGCGCACGCCGCTGTACGCCGCGGTGACCGCCGCCCTGTTGCAGGCCGGCTACGCGTACGACGCCTACGAGACCCCCGAGGAGCTGGAGGCGGACCGCCGCGCGGCGCAGGCGCAGGGTCGCCCGCCCGGCTATTCCGGCGCACAGCGCGACCTCGACCAGGAGCTGCGGGAGGCCTACCTGGCCGAGGGCCGGCAGCCGGTCGTGCGCCTTTGCACCCCCGACGATGGTGAGGTGTCCTTCGAGGACCGCATCCGTGGACCGATCACGTTCGCGTGGAAGGACGTCTCCGACTTCATCATCCAGCGCGCCGACGGCTCGCCGACGTACTTCCTCGCCAACGCCGTCGACGACCTCGCGATGGGCATCACGCTCGTCGCCCGGGGCGAGGACCTCCTTTCCGCCACGCCCCGCCAGCTGCTCGTCTACGACGCCGTGCTCGAGGGCGGCCTGCTCGACCGGCTGCTGGCCGAAAACGCGTTTCCGCCCCGCCCCGCCGACGCGGAGATTCCCGCCTTCGCACACCTGCCGCTGCTCGTCGGCGAGGACCGCAAGCCGCTGTCGAAGCGGCACGGCGCCGTCGCCGTCGACGAGTTCCGCCGCCAGGGCTTCCTGCCCGACACCATGGTGAACTTCCTCGCCCTGTGCGGGTGGAGCTACGACGACCGCAGGGAGCGCTTCGAGCGTGAGGAGCTCACGGAGAAGTTCTCGTTCGACCGCGTGGGTCGCAACCCCGCGTTCTTCGACACGACGAAGCTGCGCAACATGAACGGAGAGCGGATCAAGGAGCTCTCCGACAGCGCGCTCGCCGAGCTCCTCGTGCCCTATCTCAACGCGGAAGGCCTCGTGGGGCTGCCGGCGACGCCCGAGGAGCAGCGACTGCTGCTCGCCCTCGCCCCCCTCCTCCGCGAGCGCATCCAGACGCTTGGCGAGGCGCTGCCGCTCGTGGCCTTCTGCTTCCGCGACGAGGTCGTCTTCGACGACGCCGCCGTCGCGAAGCATCTGAAAGGCCGCGCCGGCGAGGTCCTCGACGCCGCCGCGTCGGCCCTCGAGGCGGGGGGGGAGTGGTCCGCCGAGGCGATCATGGAGGCGCTCGACGGCGTGGCCGAATCGCTCGGGCTCGGACGCGGCAAGACCTTCCAGCCCGTGCGGGTGGCCGTCGCCGGGGCTGCGGTCAGCCCCCCGCTGCCCGAGACGCTCGCCCTGCTCGACCGCGCCGTCGTCGTGGACCGAATCCGGGCCGCCCGCAAGCGCGTCGCCGGGTGACCACCGTCCGACGGGGCGTTTGAAGGCGCCGTGAGCCGCTGCTACCGTGGGGGCCGCCCTTCGGGGGTGGTGTAATCGGTAACACGACTGGTTCTGGTCCAGTTATTGAGGGTTCGAGTCCTTCCCCCCGAGCGAGGGTGTCTGGCATAGACGCCCTTCTGGTCCCGTCGTCTAGCGGCCAAGGACGCCGCCCTCTCAAGGCGGTAACGCGGGTTCAAATCCCGTCGGGACTACTCAGTGACAAGGTCAGCAGGACCTCGGCTTTCCCAGGGCCCAACCGCTGCGGTTCGTAACGACGCAGGGTACGAGCGTCGCACCAGCCGGACCGGCGCAGAGGAGCGGCCCGGCGTTTGTGGACGACGGCGTCGGGCAGCATCGGCGGACCGCCCTACGACTGGAGCAGACCCATGTCTGATGCACCCCGCAACGAGGAGGACGTCGAGGAGCTACGCGACGCCGCGCGGGAGCTCGGCGTCGACCGCACCGAGGACAAGGACGCGGACGATCTGCTCGAGGCGGCGCAGCGGGCCCAGGGCGATTCGACGTCGTCGCCGACGAACCCCGACTGGCAGAAGGACGGCCCCCGCGACGACGTCGCGGGCGCGTAGCACCCGACAGGACTCGCTTCCGGAGTGGCCGTCAGCGGCGGCGCAAGCCCAACTCGGCGAACGTAACGTCCGGAAGGTCCTCGCGGGCCCACCGCAGGGCGTGCTCGGAGGCGAACAGCACGAGCGTGCGGCCCGCGGCGTCCTCGACGAGGGCGGTCCCGCGCTGGGCGCGAACGCGGCCCGCGTCGGCGAAGTCGATCTGGCGGGCGAGCTCCCACGGGGCTGGCGACAGCGTGACGTCACAGCCGAACTCGTTGGCCATCCGGTACTGCGCGACCTCGAACTGCAGCCGGCCGACGCCGGCAAAGATCGGCTCCTGGTCGCCGAAGTCGGGCCGGCGCAGCACCTGCACCACGCCCTCCTCGGCAAGCTCGACGAGCCCCGCGCGGAACTGCTTGTACCGGGTGGAGTCCCGGTTGCGCACGGTCGCGAAGACCTCGGGGGAGAAGGTCGGGATCGGGGGGAAAGCCACTGGCGGGCCGTCGTAGAGGGTGTCACCGACCTGCAACCCCGTCGCGTTCACCACGCCGACGATGTCGCCGGGCACCGCCTCGTCGACGGTCTGCCGGTCGCGGGCGAAGAGCTGGTGGGCGTAGCGGAGCTGGTAGCGGCGGCCGGTGCGCGCGAGCGTCGCGGTCATCCCGCGGGAGAACCGCCCGCTGTTGACGCGGACGAAGGCGATGCGGTCGCGGTGACGCGGGTCCATGTTCGCCTGCACCTTGAAGACCATGCCGCTGAAGGGGGCGTCGAGGGGCCGCACCCCCCCCGGGTTCGCGGTCGGCTGCGGGGCGGGAGGGGGGGCGAGCTCCGCGAAGCCCTCGAGCAGCAGGCGCACCCCGAAGTTCGCGAGGGCGCTGCCGAAGTACACGGGCGTCTGGCGGCCGGAGCGGAACGCTGCGATGTCGAGCCAACGCTCGTCGGCGTCGAGCAGCTCCACCTCCTCCATCGCCTCGGCCCACCGGTCGGGGGGGCACGCCCCGACCTCCGCCTTCTCGAGCGGGACGCGCTCCTCCTCGCCGACCGTGGACCCGTGCGCGGTGCGGTCGAACCGGACGAGCTCACCCGCGGACCGGTGGACGATGCCGGCGAAGTCCGCGCCGTCGGCCACCGGCCACGTCATAGGGACGGGCTCGAGACCGATCCGCTCGCCGATCTCGTCGAGCAGACCGAGGGGCGGCAGCCCGGGACGGTCGCACTTGTTCACGAACGTGACGATCGGCAGCCCGCGCTCGTGGCACACCCCGAAGAGCTTGAGCGTCTGCGGTTCCAGGCCCTTCGCGCTGTCGAGCACCATCACCGCGGCATCGGCTGCGCACAGCGTCCGGTAGGTGTCCTCGCTGAAGTCGGCGTGGCCGGGAGTGTCGAGCAGGTTGAAGTGCCATCCGCCGTAGGTGAAGTGCAGCACGGTGGAGGAGATCGAGATCCCTCGCTGGCGTTCGAGCTCCATCCAGTCGCTCGTGGTGGACCGGGCGACCTTGCGGGACTGGACCGCGCCGGCCTCGTGCACCGCCCCCGAGTAGAGCAGCAGCTTCTCCGTCAGTGTCGTCTTGCCCGCGTCGGGATGGCTGATGATCGCGAACGTGCGGCGGCGCTCGACCTCGCGGAGCAGGGCAGGGTCGGCTACCGGGAGCTCGGGGGGCATGAGGCCCAGCGTAGTCGGCCACCGTGGGCTGCGCCCGTCGCCCTGCTCCGCGGTGGCAACCGGGCGAGAGTAGGCTTGCGCGCGTGAACGCCGACGCGAGCACCCCCCGGGTCCTGCCGACCGAGTTCGGGGCCCTCGTGCTCACCGCGTACGACGGCGAGGAACGCACCTTCGCCACGCAGGCCGCCGACCCGGGCGAGCGCTGCTGGCGGTGCGACACGCCGGCGCGGGGGCCGCTCGACGACGCCGGGCTCTGCGGTCCGTGCGGCGCCGACCTGCGCGGTCCCTGACGGGGGAGCCCGCCTCGTGGGAGCCGACACCAGCCGTGCACGGTTTCGTGGATGCCTGCTCGGCCTGGCCGTCGGTGACGCGCTCGGTGCGCCTTTCGAGGGCCGGACGAGGGTCGACCCGCCCGCGTTCGACCGGTGGGCGGACGCCCCACAGCCGCTGCGCTGGACCGACGACACGGCCATGAGCGTCGGCGTGGCGCAGTCCCTCGTGGAGTGCCGCGGTTTCGACGGCGCCCACATGGCCGAGACCCTCGCCGGCGTCTACGAGGCTGAGCCGTGGCGTGGCTACGGCAGCGGGCCGCCGGAGGTCTTCGCTGCTCTGCGCCGCGGCGCCGCCTGGACCGAGGCCGCGGCCGGACTGTTCGGCGGCGACGGGTCCTTCGGCAACGGCGGCGCGATGCGCGCAGCCCCGGTCGGGCTCGTCGCCGCTGACCGCGCGGAGGCCGTGCGCCTCGCTCACGACCAGGCCGCGATCACCCATGCGCACGCGCTCGGGCGGCAGGGGGCCGCCGTCCAGGCGGTCGCGGTCGCGTGGGCGGCGCAGGCCCCTGGCGACGCGGATCCCCGCGGCGTCCTCGGCGAGGTGCGGTCCGCGGCCACCGCGCCGCCACTCGTCGCGGCGCTCGACCGCCTGGCCGCCCTTGGGCCCGACGCGTCGCCGACGTCGGTCGCTGCGGCGCTCGGCAACGGCGTCGCCGCGGTGGAGGCGGTCCCCGCGGCACTGGCGGCCTTCCTCCGCCACCCCCGCTCGCTGCCGGAGGTCGTGCGGACAGCGGTCCTCATCGGCGGCGACACCGACACTGTCGCGGCCATGGCGGGGGCCGTGGCCGGTGCGCTGCTCGGCGAGCACGCCGTTCCGGACCGATGGCGGACCCGCCTCGAGGGTGCCGACCACCTCGTGGCGCTTGCCGACCGCCTCCTGGACCTGCGGGAAGGGCGCGGGAGCGGCGTCGCGGACGTCTAGGGCTGGTCCCCGCGCGGACGCTCGGGGGAGGGCTGGTGCTCCCGCCGGCGTGACGAGAGCGGCCCGATGCCCGCCGGTGGGAACCCTTCGCCAGTCGGTCCGGCTCGCAGGCTGGCGCCGATCGTGACGGTGAGCACCGTGGCGATCACCGCGAGGCTTTGGAGGGGCGTCGGGTGGTAGATCGCCTCGATGTTCTCGGTGAAGAGCTTGACGCCGACGTAGCCGAGGATGACGGCCAGGCCGGTCTTGAGATAGCGCAACCGGTCGGCGACGCCCGCGAGCAGGAAGTACAGCGCGCGCAGCCCCATGATCGCGAAGACGTTCGAGGTGAGGACGATGAACGGATCGCGTGTGATGGCGAAGATCGCCGGGATGGAATCCATCGCGAAGATGAGGTCGGTGAACTCCACGAGGATGAGCACCACGAACATCGGCGTGGCGAGCAGGCGCCCGTTCTCGCGCACGAAGAAGCGGTCGCCGCGGTAGTCCGCGGTCGTCGGCAGGATGCGCTGGATCCGCTGGAAGATCGGGGAGGACGAGACGTCCGGATGCTCGTTGCGCTCGCGGAAGGTCCGCACCGCCGCGTAGATGAGGAAGGCGCCGAACAGGTAGAGCAGCCACTCGAAGCGCTCGATCAGCGCGACGCCCGCGAAGATGAGGATCGTGCGCATGACGATCGCGCCGAGCACGCCGTAGAACAGCACCCGGTGCTGGAGCTCCTTCGGCACCGCCAACGCCGAGAAGATGAGCAGGAACAGGAAGACGTTGTCGACCGAGAGCGACTTCTCGATGACGTAACCGGTGAAGTACTCGACGACGGGGTTGCCCGTCCCCGTGCCCTCATGGAACTGGGGGATGAGCAGGCCGAAGATGATCGAGACGCCGATCCAGATGACCGTCCACGTCGCCGCCTCGCGGATGGTCACCGCATGGGTGTCGCGGTGGACGACGAGCAGGTCGATCGCGAGCAGCACGATGACGATTGCGGCGAAGGCGCCGTAGAGCAGCGGATCGGCGATCACTGCGCTGGTGTCTCCTGCGGGGGCCGCCGGCAATCCTGCGGGAAGGGGGAGAAGACCGCCGTCAGCGGCGGCTGCGGAGGGCTGCCCGGCCCGCCGAGGAGACGAGCACGCCGATGGCGACGAGGCTCACGGCGATCGGCACGAGCTCGAACGGTCCCCGAAACGGTGGTCCGGCGGTTGCGGCGAGGGCGATGCCGTTGACGACGAGCGCCACCGGCCACGCCCAGGACGCCTGGGTGAACGCACCGTACGCGACCACGGCGTAGAGGACCGCGCCGACCGCGAGGCCGATGGCGACCGGCAGCACGACCCGTCCGACCTCGACGAAGGGCACGGCGACGTCGAGGTGGGCGAGCGACATGATGGTCGCCCCGACGACGCCGGCGACGGCGAGCCACCCGACCGCCGTGGCGGCGGGTGGGCGCGTGCGGGAGGTGGTGTCAGAAGTCGTGATCACCCTTCCTATCCTACTGGCGCACAGGATCGTTGATTCCTGGCCGTCGAGTCCGTAGCGTCTCGCTGCATACCGCGTCGGGCCATGGCGGCTCGACTTCGCTCGGGCCGACAGGCGCCGGGCCGGCCAACGAGGAGGCATGCGGCGTGAACAAGCGTGAACTGGTCGAGTCCATCGCCGAGCAGGTCGACGCGTCGAGGAAGCAGGTGGAGGACGTCCTCGACCGCTTCATCGATACGATCGGTTCGACCCTCAAGAAGGGCGAGAAGGTCGCGCTGACCGGCTTCGGCGCCTTCGAGGCGCGACAGCGTGCCGCCCGCACAGGTCAGAACCCCCAGACCGGCGAGAAGATGCGCATCGCCGCCACGGTGGTGCCGGCGTTCAAGGCCGGTGCGGGGCTGCGGGAAACCGTCGCCGGCGGCGCGAAGAAGGCCGGCGCCAAGAAGGCCGGAGCGAAGAAGGCCGGAGCGAAGAAGGCTGGAGCGAAGAAGGCTGGAGCGAAGAAGGCTGCGGCGAAGAAGGCTGCGGCCAAGAAGGCTGCCCCGGCGAAGAAGGCTGCGGCGAAGAAGGCCACGAAGAAGGCTGCCCCGAAGAAGACCGCGAAGAAGGCTGCGAAGAAGAGCTGAGCGCGGCCGGCCCGAAGCGCCGCGCCGGCGCTCAGAGGCTGACGATGTTCAGTCCCCGCACCCGCGGCCGCCCGCCCTCGTCGTCGATCTGGAAGCGGACCCGCTGCCCGAGCCGGAGCTCCAGCAGCCCTGACGCGGCGAAGGTCTCCGCGTCGATCGGCAGCTCGTCCTGGTTGTCGAGAAGCACCGTCCCAGTGCTCGTCTCGACGTCGAAGTGCTTCACCGTGCCCTGGGGCATGCCCGTGCTCCTCGCTGACAAGTGACGGCAAGACGGCAGAAGACTACGCGCGGCGTCATCCGGCTGACAATCCGGGGACGAAGCGGGCGATGCGCCGGTCACGGCGCCCCGCTGCGCGGAGATCCTCGGCGGTGTCGACGTCGAGGGCGAGGCCCGCCCGACGGACGCGCAGCGCCTGAACGCCCGCCTGTCGCCCGGCCCGCAGGTGCGCGGCTGCCGAGCCCGCGCCGTAGAGGGTGGCGATAACCGCGCCGGGGCGCCGCAACAGCGCCGCGGTGCCTCCGTCGCGGGTGGGGCTGACGACGACGCAGGCGTCGTTGCCCCCCGCCCGGCACACGGCGTCGAGGTCGCCCGGTGCCGCGAGTGGTAGGTCGGCCGCCACGACAAGGGTCGCCGGAGCGCCCGCGGTCGCCCGGTCGGCAGTGGCCATGGCGGCCGGCAGGCCGGGAAGCGGTTCGAGGATCACGTCAGCGCGCAGCCGGCGAGCCAGGAGCGCGGCCGCCTCGTCGCCGGCGACGACGAGCACGTCGCCGAGCGACCTGGCTGCCCGGCAGGCGGCGAGGACCCGGCTGAGCATCCAGGCGGTCAGCTCCCGTCGCTGCGCCTGGTCGAGGTGGCCGGCCAGGCGGCTCTTCGCCTCGTCGAGCGCCTTGAGCGGGACGATCGCGATCGGCGCGTCTTCCCCCGTCAGGGACATGCCGGGAGGCTATACGCCGCCGTTACAATCGTGGGCAGTCGATGCCCGGGAGGACTCGCGCAGTGGGCAACATCGCGGTGATGGGCGCCGGGTCGTGGGGCACCGCGTTCGCGATGGTCTGCTGCGACGCCGGAGAGGACGTCGTGCTCTGGGCACGCCGTCAAAACGTGGCCGACGAGGTGGCCGGCGAGCATCGCAACACCTCCTACCTCGGGCATCTTCCGCTGCCCGAGGGCCTGCGGGCGACCGCCGACCCGGAGGAGGCCCTCGACGGGGCCGAAGTGGTCGTCGTGGCGGTGCCGAGCCACGCGCTGCGGGCCTCGCTGCAGCAGTGGTCTCCGGTCGTCCCGCGCACCGCCGTCTACGTGAGCCTCATCAAGGGCATCGAGCTCGACAGCCACCAGCGCGCGAGCCAGGTGATCCGCGAGGTCCTCGACCTGCCCTACGACCGCGTCGTCGTGCTTAGCGGGCCGAACCTCGCCCGCGAGTGCGCGCAGCGGCTGCCGAGCGGCAGCGTGGCGGCCGCCGCCGAGCCGGCGGTGGCCAAGCGCGTGCAGGCGATGAGCCACACCGACTACTTCCGGGTCTACACCAACCCCGACCTCGTGGGCGTGGAGCTCGCCGGGGCGGTGAAGAACCCCATGGCGCTCGCCGCCGGCATGGCCGACGGCATGGGGTTCGGTGACAACACCAAGGCGATGCTCGTCACCCGGGGGCTGGCCGAGATGACGCGTCTCGGCGTCGCGCAGGGCGGCAACCCCCTCACCTTCTCCGGGCTCGCGGGCATGGGCGACCTCGTCGCCACGTGCATGAGCAGCCACTCGCGCAACCGTCACGTCGGCGACCAGCTCGGCCGGGGCCGGTCGCTCGGCGAGGTGATCGCCGAGATGAACATGGTCGCCGAGGGCGTGAAGTCGTCGAAGGCGCTCGCGGAGATCGCAACCGCGCACGGCGTGGAGATGCCGATCCTCGAGCACGTGGTGAAGGTTGTCCACGAGGGCATGGACGTGCGCGACATGGTCCGCGCCCTCATGGGCCGGGAGCCGAAGGCGGAGTTTCACGGCCAGGGGACGGCGGTAGCCGGGTGACCGCGGCGCTCACCCGTGTGCTGGTGCTCTTCGGCGGCCGCTCCAGCGAGCACGAGGTCTCGTGCCTGTCCGCCCGCTCGGTGCTCTCCGCGCTCGACCGCAGCCGCTACCTCGTGACGACCGTCGGCATCACCCGCGACGGCCGCTGGACCCTGGTGGACGGCGTCGCCGACACCCCTGAGGGGGTGCTGCCCTCCGTGCCCGACGACGGCGACACCGTCGCCCTCGTCCCCACCCGAAAGGGTCCCCGGCTGGTGCGCTTCGCCGACGCGTTCGCCGGCGAGGAGCTCGGCCCGGTCGACGTGTGCTTCCCCGTCCTGCACGGACCGTACGGGGAGGACGGGACCGTGCAGGGGCTGCTCGCGAGCTACGGGGTGCCCTATGTCGGCGCCGACGTCGCATCGAGCGCCATCGGCATCGACAAGCGCCAGATGAAGAACGTGTTCACCGCCCGGGGTCTGCCGCAGGTCGCCTACCGCGCGGTGCGCCGGCGTGCGTGGGAGGAGGACCAAGCCGCGGTCGTCGCGCAGATCGAGGACGGCCTCGACTATCCGGTGTTCACGAAGCCGGCGCGGCAGGGGTCGTCCATCGGCATCTGCAGGTGCAGCGACCGCGGGCAGCTCGTCGCGGGCATCACCGAGGCGTTCTCCTACGACCGGGTCGCCGTCGTCGAGCAGGCCCTGGCGGGGGTGCGGGAGCTGGAGTGCGGCGTGCTCGGCAACGCCGACGTCGCGGTGACCCCGCCGGGGGAGGTCATCACGCATCACGAGTTCTACGACTTCACGGCGAAGTACCTCGACGCCGTCGACCTGCGCTGCCCCGCCGACGTGCCCGACGAGGTGCGCCGCATCTGCATGCACTACGCCCGCCGCGCCTACCTCGCGATCGGTGCGCGGGGCATGGCCCGCGTCGACTTCTTCTACGTCGAGGACGCCGGCCAGGTCTACGTCAACGAGATCAACACGATCCCGGGGTTCACGCCCGCCTCGATGTTCCCGGCGGTGTGGGCGGCCGTCGGCTGCGACTACTCCCAGCTGGTCAGCCGGCTGCTCGACCTCGCGCTCGAAGCGGCGCGCTGGGAGGCCCGCTACGCCCCCTGACAGCAGCGCTGCCTACAGGTGGACCACGGGACAGGTCAGCGTGCGGTCGATCCCGTCGATGGCCTGGATCTTCGCCACCACGAGCCGGCCGAGCGCGTCCACGTCGCTCGCCTTGGCCCGCACGATGACGTCGTAGGGACCGGTGACGTCCTCGGCCGCCTCCACGCCCTCGATCTCGGAGACCGCCTGGGCCACCTGGGCCGCTTTACCGACCTCGGTGAGGATGAGGATGTACGCCGACACCATGAGCGGCTCCTTCGTCGGTCCCGATGCTAGCGTGAGCTCTCCACCTCGAAGAGCAGGCGGACCTGCGTGCGGTACTCGGTGACGTCGCCGTTCTCGACCACCGCGCTCGTGCCGAGGATGTCCATGCGCCGGATGTTGCGCAGCGTCCTGGACGCCTCCGAAAGCGCCTCTTGGGCGGCGTGCCGCCAGCTTGCGGTGGACACCCCCTCGAGCTCGATCGTGTTGAGGACGACCACGTTGCCTCCTAGTCGCGGGCCTGCGCCAGCATCCTAGCCACGTGGATGGGATACTCGGGGGTCCGGCCATGGGAGAGTTCGAGTTGATCGCGCGCCTCGCCTCGTACCTCGACGGGGAAGGCGACGGCGTGGCGGTCGGCCACGGCGACGACGCGGCCGTTCTCGCCGTCGGCGGGAACGGGGTCGTCGTGACGGTGGACGCCCTCGTCGAGGGGGTGCACTTCCGGCGAGACCTGTCGAGCCTCGCCGACGTCGGCTGGAAGGCGGTGGCCGTGAACGCCAGCGACATCGCCGCGATGGGCGCGCAGCCGCTCGCCGCGGTCGTGGCGCTCTGCAGGCCGGCGGGGCTCGAGCAGGGCGGCGTCGAGGAGCTGTACGGGGGCATGCGCCAGGCGTGCGACCGCTGGAACATGCGGCTGGTGGGCGGCGACACGGTCGCCTCGGGCGAGCTCGTCTTGTCGGTCACTGCCCTGGGGCGGACCCACCCGGGGGCCGCGGTTCGCCGTTCCGGGGCGCGGCCCGGCGACAGGGTCGTCGTCGTCGGCGCCCTGGGCGCCGCCGCAGCCGCCCTCGCGCAGGTGGCGGCAGGCGACGCTCCCGATCCCCCACTGCTGGCCGCTCACCGGCGGCCGGTCGCGCTCGTCGACGCCGGCCAGGCGCTCGCTCGGGCGGGTGCGACCGCCCTCATCGACGTCTCCGACGGGCTCGGCGCCGACCTCGCCCGGATCTGCACGGCCTCTGGCGTGGGCGCCGTCGTTCGGTGGGCCGCCCTGCCGGTCGCCCCTGGCGCCGTTGCGGCAGTCGAAGCCGCCGGCGCCGACGTGGTCGGGGTGATCGCCGGCGGCGGCGAGGACTTCGCGCTGCTCGCGACGCTGCCGCCCGCCGCCGCGGAGCGCGCCGCCGCAGCCGCGGGCGCCGTCGAGGGCGTGCCGGCCGCGGTCATCGGTGAGGTCGTCGATGCGCCGGGCGCGAGGCTGCTGCTCGAGGACGGGACCGAATGCGACCTCGCCCCCATGGGCTACGACCACTACGACTCGCGGAGGACCTGACGTGACCCCTCCCATCGCGCTCACCATTGCCGGCTCGGACTCCGGCGGCGGTGCCGGCATCCAGGCCGACCTCAAGACCTTCTCGGAGCTCGCCGTCTTCGGGGCGAGCGCGGTCACGGCCCTCACCGCCCAGAACAGCCTCGGCGTGCACGGCGTCCACGAGGTCCCCCCGCAGTTCGTGCGCGCCCAGCTCGACGCGGTGCTCGGCGACATCGGCGCGGACGCGGCCAAGACCGGCATGCTCGCCAACGCCGAGATCGTCGGGGTGGTCGCCGAGGGGCTGCGTCGCCACGCGGTCGCGCGCCTCGTCGTCGATCCCGTGTGCGCCTCCCAGCACGGGGACCCGCTGCTGCGTCCCGATGCGGTGGAGGCGCTGCGCTCGGAGATCCTGCCCCTCGCCGAGGTGGTCACCCCCAACACCGGCGAGGTGACGGTGCTCACCGGCGTCGAGGTGCACGAGGTCGGCGACCTGCGGGCCGCCGCGGAAGCGGTCAAAGCCCTCGGGCCGACGTGGGTCCTCGTGAAGGGCGGCCATCTGAAGGACAACCCCGACGCCGTCGACCTGCTGTTCGACGGCGAGAACGCGACGTACATCACGGGACGCCGCATCGACACCGTCCACACCCACGGCACCGGCTGCACGCTGGCCGCGGCCATCGCCGCGTACCGGGCTCGTGGCCTCGACGTCGTCGAGGCCGTCTCCGCGGCCAAGAGGTTCCTCACGGAAGCGATCGCCGGTGGGTTCCCGCTCGGCGCGGGGATCGGCCCGGTCGATCACGCCTGGGGCCGCCGCTGAGCTCGGCGCCCCGCCGGCAGGTGCGGCGTCGGTCGCAGGGCGTGCGACCACGGTGCACCTCGGGGGGCGAAGGGGCGGCGCTCCAAGGCGCCGCGGGCTAGGAGGTGGTCGTGCGCTGCGGGGGCCGGGTGACCTTGCCGGCCTTGATGCAGGAGGTGCAGACGTGCGCCCGACGGGCCGTCTTGCCGTCCCAGATGCGGATGCGCTGCACGTTCGGCGCCCACCGCCGCTTGGAGCGACGGTGCGAGAAGCTCACCTGATAGTTGAACATGGGCTTCTTGTCGCAGATCTCACAGACGGCAGCCATGGCTTGAGCACCTTGGGGTCGAGCGGGATGGGGCAGTGCGACGCGAGCGCACCGACGGACACGGTAGCGCGCCCCGGCGCGCCGGGCCAGCGCGCCGGGCTGCCGCGTCCCTCGGCCTAGACTGCGCCACCAATGGACGCCCAGAGCTGGCTCGAGGCCGACGTGGCCGAGGTGGCGGGCGTGACGCGGGCGGCGGCCACCGTCCTCCGGGAGACGTTCGGCGTCACGAACGTCCGCGAGCTCCTCGAGCACTACCCCCACCAGGACAAGTACCGGGATGTCGGCGAGCAGGTCGCGTTGAAGGACGCCGCCGTCGGCCAGGCCGTCACGATCGTGGGAACGGTCCTTCGCTGGAACGTGTTCCGCGCGCGCAAAAGGCGCATGACCATCGTCAAGGCCACCGTGGCCGACGAGCACGGCGGGCGGGTGGAGGTGCCGTTCTTCAACCAGGAGTGGTGGCCGCGCCGCATCCCCGAGGGCAGGAGGGTGGCCGCCAGCGGCACGTTGGAGCGCTTCCGTGACACCCTGCGGCTGAAGAACCCCAAGCTCGTCGAGCTGTCGGACCAGGAGACCGGTCCCGTCGCGGACCGCGTCCAGGTGACCTACCCCGCCACCGAGGCGCTTCCGAGCCACCGCATCGCCAAGTTCGTGGCCGCGGCCCTCGACGTGCTCCCGCCGATCCCCGACCACCTGCCCGACGCGCTCCGCGCCGGATGGGGCCTTCTCGGCCTCGACGCGGCGGTGCGCACCATTCACCGCCCTCCCGACCTCGGGGCGGTCGAGCCGGCGCGCACCCGCCTCGTGTACGACGAGCTGCTGACCCTGCAGGTCGGGCTCCAGCGGCGCCGCCAACGCCTCGAGTCGCGCGCGCTCGGGCTCGTCAACGAACCGCGCACCGACGGCTTCGCGCAGGCGCTGCTCGACCGGCTGCCCTTCACGCCGACGGCCTCCCAGAGCCGGGCCTTCGCCGAGCTCGGCGCCGACCTCGCCCGACCGAAGCCGATGCACCGCCTGCTTCAGGGCGACGTCGGGTCGGGCAAGACGCTCGTCGGCGCGTGGGCGATGCTGACCGCGGTCGACAACGGGCGGCAGGCCGTGCTCATGGCCCCGACCGAGGTCCTCGCAGAGCAGCACCTGCGAACGTTCACCGCTCTCCTCGAGCCGCTGCGGCGAGGTTACGCAGGCAGCCGGGCGCCCGGGGGCGGAGACCGGCCGGGTGCGGACTTGTTTGGCGGCCCGCGCCTCGAGCTGCTCACGGGCGCGACGAGCGCGAAGCAGCTGCGCGGCCTGCTCGCCGAGCTCGCCGCCGGCACGATCGACCTGCTCATCGGTACGCACGCCCTGCTGGAGGAGCGGGTCACCTTCGCCGACCTCGGCGTGGTCATCGTCGACGAGCAGCACCGTTTCGGCGTCGAGCACCGCAAGCGCCTGCGGGACAAGCGCGGACACGCGGTGGACGCCAGCATCCCCGACGTGCTGGTCATGACCGCGACGCCGATCCCGCGGTCGCTGGCGCTCACGGTCTACGGCGATCTCGACGTCACCGTCCTCGACGAGCTGCCGCCGGGTCGCCAGCCGGTGCACACCGAGATCCTGCCCACCGGGTCGCCCCGGCGCCAGCGCCTCTACGACTACGTCCGCACCCGGGTCGTTGCGGGCGAACGCGCCTACGTCGTCTGCCCCCTCGTGGAGGACTCCAACCTGCTGCGGGTGGAGGAACCCGGCGGGGGCGACCGGTCGGTCGCCTCGGCCGAGACCACCCACGCGCGCCTCGCCGCCGACGTGTTCCCCGACCTCACCGTAGGCCTGGTGCACGGTCGCCTACCTGCCGCGGCTCGTGACGAGACGATGGAGGCCTTCCGCGACGGGCGCGTGCAGGTGCTCGTCGCGACGACGGTCATCGAGGTCGGCGTGGACGTCCCCGAGGCCACGATCATGGTCATCGAGGACGCCGACCGCTTCGGCATCAGCCAGCTCCACCAGCTGCGGGGGCGGGTCGGGCGGGCACGGGCGCGCAGCTACTGCGTGCTGTTCTCGAGCGCCTCCGAGGACAACGCGCGGCTGGAGGCCGTGGCCGCCACGACCGACGGGTTCCGCCTCGCCGAGCGTGACCTCGAGCTCCGCGGGGAGGGCAGCCTGTTCGCCACCCGCCAGTCCGGCCTGCCGGACCTCAAGCTCGCGCGGCTGGCGCAGGACATCGAGTGGGTCGCCCGCTCGCGGGAGGACGCCCGGGGTCTCGTCGAGGAGGACCCCGACCTGCGTTCCTTCCCCCCACTGCGGGACGAGGTCGCCCGCCGCTACGGCGAGGAGCGTCTCGCCGAGCTCGAAGCGGGGTGAGCGGCCGTGCGGGTGATTGCGGGCAGCGCGCGCGGACATAGGCTGGAGGCGCCCGCGGGCCGGGACGTCCGTCCCACCGCCGACCGGGTGCGAGAGGCGCTCTTCTCGAGCATCGGTCCGCGGGTGGTCGGCGCCCGCGTACTCGACCTGTTCGCCGGCTCGGGAGCACTGGCCGTCGAAGCCCTGTCGCGGGGGGCGACCGCGGCGACGCTCGTCGAGCGCGACCGTCGCGCCGCAGCGGTGGCCGAGCGCAACCTCGCCCGTACGAGGCTTGCGGGCAGGGCGCTGCTCATGCGTTGCGACGCGGCGGCGTTCGCCACCGAGCCGCGGGGCGGCCCGTTCGACCTGGTGCTCGCCGACCCGCCGTACCAAGACCCGCTGCCGGAGGTGTACCGCCTGCTCTCAGGGCTGCATGCCGCAGGGGCGCTCGCCCCCGGCGTCACGGTCGTCGTCGAGCGTGACCGCCGCGACCCGCACCTCGAGACGGACCCGCCGCCCTTCCTCGCCCTCGACCGCCGCAGGGTCTACGGCGACACCGTGCTGCTCTACCTGCGCGCTGACCCGCCCCTGCGATCCCCGAACGACCCTCGAGCAGCGCAGCGGTAGGGTCCCCGAACGACCCTCGAGCAGCGCAGCGGTAGGGTCCCCGGAATGCGCCGCGCCACCGCCGTCTGCCCCGGCACCTTCGACCCGGTTACCAACGGGCACGTCGACGTCATAGAGCGGGCGGCCGCCCAGTTCGACCGCCTCGTCATCGCGTGCCTGCGCAACGTCGGGAAGGACCCCCTGTTCGGCGTCGACGAGCGCGTCGAGCTGCTGCGGGCGAGCACCGACCACGTCGGCAACGCCGAGGTCGTCGCGTTCGAGGGGCTGCTCGTCGACTTCTGCCGTGAACAGGCGGTCTCGGTCGTCGTCAAGGGTCTGCGCGGCACCGGCGACCTCGAGTACGAGCTGCGGATGGCCCAGATGAACCGCCACCTCGCGGGGGTCGAGACGTTCTTCATCAGCACGAGCCCCGTGTACTCTTTCCTTTCCTCGTCGCTGGTGAAGCAGGTGGCACGCTTCGGTGGCGACGTCGCCGACCTCGTGCCGCCTGCGGTCGCCGAACGGCTCCGGGGAACCCTCGACTGAAGGCAGCAGCCAAAGGAATCACCACCGTGGACGTCGAGTCCCTTCTCTCGAAGATGGAGCACCTGCTCGCCGAGGCGCGACCGGTGCCGCTGTCTGCCTCCGTCATGGTCAACCGCCACGACTTCGATGAGCTCATCGGCGAGTTGCGCGCCGGGTTGCCCGAAGAGCTCCGCCAGTCGCGCTGGATCATCAAGGAGCGCGACGAGGTCCTCGCGCAAGCCGCCCGGGAGTCCGAGCAGCTCATTGCGGATGCCCGGGCGGAGCGGGACCGGCTCGTCGGTCAGGAGGAGGTCGTGCGGGCCGCCCGGCGCGAGGCCGACCGCATCCTCGAGGAGGCCAGGGACGCGGCACGGACCTTGCGACTGGAGGCCGAGGACTACGCCGACGGCAAGCTCGCCACCTTCGAGATCACCCTGCACAAGACCCTGAAGGCCGTGGAGAAGGGCCGTGATCGCCTGCGGGGGCGCCTTGCCACGGACGAGCTCGCCGACGTCGGCGAAGCGTCGAACGGCTTGAGCCAGGCCGTCGACGAGTACGGCGGGCCCCTACGTGGTGGGGGCCAGTTCTACGACCACGAGGCGTGAGGCGATGCTACAATCGCCTGTCCGGCCCGAAACGGGCGCCTGCCCGCCGCCGCTCAGCGGTTCGCCCTCCGACCTCTGCGTGCGATGACGATCATGATGACGAAGAACCACGACTCCGTGCTGTCGGTCACCGACCTGTTGGACCGGCCTGGCGCGTCGCGCCGGGTCGATGTCGCGATGGGCGTGCCCGACGGTCTTGTCCTGCCGCTTGTCACCGTCCACAACCCCCTGCGCCTCGCCGGAGTGATCGAGAGCGTCGTCCAGGGGCTCCTCGTGCGCGGCACCGTCGAGGCGGTGCTCAGCATGTCCTGCGCACGGTGCCTGACCACCGTCGAGCAGACGGTGTGTGCCGGCGTGACCGAGCTCTTCTCCGACCCGACGGTGCCCGGACATCCGGACGAGGACCTGGAGGTCGATGCCGGCTACGAGATCTGCGAGGGCACCATCGACCTCGACACGCTGCTGCGTGACGCCGTCGTGCCGGCGGCGCCGTACCAGCCGCTCTGCAACTTCGACTGCCGGGGGCTGTGCCCCTCGTGCGGCGTCAACCGCAACGACGTGGACTGTGACTGCGCGGACCGCGAGCGTGACCCCCGCTGGGCGGCCCTCGAGGGCCTGCGCCTGCCGCCTGACGCGGCGGGCGCCTGACCGGATGACGGTCGCCCCGACGGGTTGACACGGCTGGCCGACCCGGCCGGCTGACACGGAAGGAACCGAGGACGTGGCCGTACCGAAGCGCAAGAAGTCCCGTTCGCGCACCCGCCATCGCAAGGCTCAGTGGATGCGGACGGCGCCGCCGGCCGCGGCCGCGTGCCCGCGCTGCAAGTCGGCACTGCGACCCCACACCGTCTGTGCGACGTGCGGGTTCTACGCGGATCGTCAGGTTCTCGAGGTCGAGTAGCTGGTGAGTCGCCGTGCTCTTGGAGCGGAAGCGGTGGCGCCCCTCTCAGCCGCTCGGGGTGCGAAAGCGGCGGCGCCCCTCTCAGGCGATTCCGGGTTGTGCGGGGTGGGGCGGTCGCGCGCTGACCGCGATGAGGTGCTCGCCGGTGGCGCCCGTCGATGAGCGCGCCGGCGATCGCCCTCGACGCGATGGGCGGCGACCATGCTCCCGCGGCGGCGGTGGCCGGCGCTCTTCGCGCGGCTGCTGACGGCCTGTCCGTCCTCCTCGTCGGCCGCCGCCCCGAGCTCGCCGCGGCCCTGGAGAGGGCGGGTGCGCCGGGGGGCCTCGAGATCGTCGACGCGGCCGAGGTCGTCGGCAACGACGAGGACCCCGTCATCGGCGTCCGGGGCAAGCCCCGGGCGAGCATCCGCGTGGCGGCGGAGCTCGTGGCGGACGGTCGCGCGGGCGCGCTGCTCTCGGCCGGTTCGACCGGCGCGACGCTCGCCACGGCGCTGCTGACCCTCGGGCGCATCGGTGGCATCCGCCGACCGGCCGTCGCCGCGGTGCTGCCGGTGGGGGGCGACGGGGTGATCCTGCTCGACGCTGGGGGGAGCGCGGACCCGCAACCGGACGCGCTGGCCGCCTACGCCCGGATGGGTGTCGCCTACGCCCAGGTCCGGGGGGTGCGGGAGCCGCGGGTCGGCTTGCTCAACGTCGGCGCGGAGGCGGGCAAGGGCAACGCGCTCGCGAGAGGGGCCCACGAGCTGCTCGTGGGGGAGCCGGCTTTCACCGGCAACGTCGAGCCGTCCGAGGTCTTCGCCGGCGCGGTCGACGTCGTGGTGACCGACGGCTTCACCGGGAACGTCTTCCTCAAGACCGCCGAGGCCGTCGCGCGGCCGGCGCAGCTCGCCGACGACGCCGGCGCGGCGGTGCTCCTCGGCGTCCGCGGGGAGGTGCTCGTCGCGCACGGCGCGGCGGGGGAGGCGGAGTTCGCGGGGGGGCTGCGCACCGCGCACGCGGTCGCCGGAGCCGGACTGTCGCTCCGGGTCGCGCAACGGCTCGGAGACGCGCAGCCGCTGGGGGGGTGACGTGGCGACCGCTGAGGAGGTCATGCAGCTGCTCGTCCGGCGCATCGCCGGGGTCATGGCTGTCGATCCCGCGCACGTCGCACCCGACACCCGATTCGACGAGGACCTCCACGCCGACTCCCTCGACCTCGTCGAGGTGGTGGAGGGGGTGGAGCGCGACCTGCGGGGCCGGGGAGAGCGGATGCGGCTCGGTGACGCGGAGCTGCTCGAGCTCCGCACCGTCGCGCAGGCTGCGGAACGCATCGCCGGCTCCTCGACCGTCGTCGACCCGGAGGCCCGTTGAGCACCACCCCGGGGCCCGTGTCACTGGAAGAGGGGCTCGGCGTCACGTTCGCTGACCGGGGTCTCCTCGAGCGCGCCCTGACCCACCGCAGCCACGCCTTCGAGGCGGGTGGCCTGCCGACCAACGAGCGGCTGGAGTTTCTCGGCGACGCCGTCCTCGGCCTCGTCGTCACCGACGCGATCTACCGGGCGCTGCCCGACGCCCCGGAGGGCAAGCTCGCCAAGATCCGCGCCTCTGCCGTGAACACGCGGAGCCTGGCCGCGATCGCACGCAAGCTCGGGGTCGGCAGGGAGGTCCGGCTCGGCAAGGGGGAGGAGCAGTCGGGCGGCCGGAACAAGGACTCGATCCTCGCCGACACCATGGAGGCGCTCATCGGAGCGGTCTACCTCGACCAGGGCCTGCAGGCGGCGACCGGACTCATCGACCGGCTCTTCTCCACGCTCTTGAGCGAGCTCGCGACGTGGCGGGGCTCCCTCGACTTCAAGACCTCGTTGCAGGAGCTCACGGCGGGCGAGCTGTCGACGCTGCCCGTCTACCACCTCACCGAGGAGGGCCCCGATCACGCCAAGCGTTTCACCGCCGTGGTCGAGGTCGACGGCTTGGTGCTCGGCAGGGGCCAGGGCCGGAACAAGAAGGAAGCTGAGCAGGGCGCGGCCGAGCAGGCATATGCCACGCTGAGCCAACGTTTGGCGATATCGTCGGAGACCGATCTGGAAGATGGAGGACATCGGTGACCCAGCTGCCCGAGGTCGAGGTCATCCGCAAGAACCTCGAGAAGGACATCGTGGGCAAGCGGTTCAAAGAGGTCACCGTCAAGACCGCCAGCGTCGTCGGACGCCACCGCAACCGGCCCGAGTTCGTGCGGGCGCTCGAGGGCCGCAAGATCGAGGCCATCAGCCGGCGGGGGACCGACCTGCTGCTCGAGCTCGACGAGGGCAAGGTCCTCGTGGTCCGTCTTGGTGAGCACGCGAGTCTCACGCGCGAAACGGCCACGGCGGACGCCACGCGTCACACCCAGGTGGTCGCGACCTTCACCACCGGCGGCGCCCTGCACTACGCGGACTCGGGCAAGGACGGCCAGCTGTGGGTTACCGAAGTGGACGATGTCGCGAACTCCCCCGACCTGCAGGTGGCCGGCATCGACCCCCTCGCCGACGTGTTCACCTGGCACGAGATCGACCACCAGCTGAAGGCCCGCAGGACAAAGCTCAAGCCACTGCTCGTCGACCCGTCGTTCATGATCGGGCTCGGCGACGTCTACTCCGACGAGGTCCTCTGGGCGGCCGGCCTGTCCGGCGAGCGCTCGTCCCACACGCTGTCGAGCCAGGAGGTCCGCCGGCTGTACCGGGCGGTCTTCGAGGTCCTCCAGGAGGCGGTGAAGCAGGGAACCTCCGACACGGCCGCCGGCGAGGCACCTGACCCGCTCGACGAGGACGACTACAGCGAGCACCTCAAGGTCTACGGCAAGGAAGGCGACCCGTGCGCCCGCTGCCGCCAGCCGATCCGGCGCGGCAAGACCGACCGCAAGCTCGTGTCCTACTTCTGCGGGCAGTGCCAGACCTGACGCGCTTTGGGGCCTCCTGACCACTGTCCGCGGCAGGTGACCGACCCACCGCGGGTACCGCCGCTGCTCGGGACGCTCGCGGCGGTGAGCTGGCGGCTGCTCGTCGTCGCTGCGGCTGTCGGCGTCGTCCTCTTCGTCACCACGCAGCTGTTCCTCGTGATCCTGCCCGTGTTCGTGGCGATGCTCGTGACGACGCTGCTCGCACCGCCGGCTGGATGGCTGAGCCGACACCGCTGGCCACCGGCCCTCGCCGCGGCGGTCGTGCTCGCCGCCGCGCTTCTCGGGCTCACCGGGATAGTCGCGCTGCTCGCACCGGCGGTCGCCGCCGAGCTCCGCGGCGTGGGCGACGAGGTCGCCGAGGGCGGGGAGGATGCGCTGAACTGGCTCGTCCACGGGCCGCTCGACATGAGCCCCGAGCAGGTCGACAGGCTCTTCGCGCAGGCCGCGGCCCAGGCGCGTGCGAACCTCGGGCCCATCACCACCGGCCTGCTGACCGGCGCGGTCGTCGCGGTCGAGGTACTCGCGGGGGTGCTCATCACCATCGTGCTCGTCTTCTTCTTCGTGAAGGACGGGGACGTCCTGACGGGCTGGCTGCTCGCCCGCGCTCCCGCTCACCGGCGGGAGGAGGTGGCCGCGATCGGCGAGCGCGCCTGGAGCACCCTCCTCGGCTACGTGCGCGGCGTGAGCATCGTCGCGCTCGTCGACGCCCTCGGCATCGGTCTCGGACTCGTGCTCATCGGCGTCCCGCTCGTGCTGCCGCTCATGGTCCTCACCTTCATCGGTGGGTTCTTCCCGATCATCGGCGCAACCGTCGCCGGTGGAGTGGCCGTCTTCGTCGCCCTCGTGAGCGGTGGACCGGTCGACGCCCTGCTAACCGCCGCCGTCGTGGTCGCCGTGCAGCAGCTCGAGAGCAACCTGCTCCAGCCGGTCGTGATGGGTCGGGCGGTGCAGCTGCACCCGGTCGTCATCCTTCTGTCGGTCATCGCGGGCGCCGTCCTCGCCGGGGTCGTGGGCGCCTTCCTCGCCGTGCCGGCCGCCGCTGTCGGCGCCGCGGTCGGCAACGAGCTCCGGCTGCGGCGGGAGGCGGCGCTCGCAGCCGCCGCCGACCAGCAGGTCACTGGCCCCTGACGGCGTCGGGGCCCCGAGTGGCTACGGCGCGCGAGGGGCCGCGCTCAGGTCCTGCTGCTTTGCTCGCGGGGCCCGCCGCGCGTCTCGTCGACGTCGAGGGACGTCGAAGTCGGTGCGCTCACGCGTTGAGCACCTGCTGGACCGCCTTGACGAGGGCGGGCACGAACACGTCGGGGCGGGACACGACGCCGTCGTGGTCGATCGCGAGCTCCTCCACGTAGCAGTCGGGAACCCGGGCCGCGAGGTCGCGCTGGTTGGCGGGAGCGACCAGGCCGTCGTCGCCGGTGATGAGGACGGCCGTCGGCACGTCCACCGTCCCCAGCCATCCGCGAGCGTCGAACCGACCCATCTCCCGCCCGGCCTCGGCGACGTCCTCGGCGCTGTCGCGCGACAGCTCCCCCGTGATCCACGGCAGCAGCTCGATGACCTCCGCCGGCGTCGCGGGGCTTATGAGCCGGGACAGGCGGATGTTCGACTTGCTCTTCGCCTGGGCGTGGGCGGCCCGCTCCCACATGTCGCGGGGGAACACCCGGAGGATGAGCTGGAGCGCTCCCATCATCCGCCATGCCCATCGATCACGCGCGTCGACGCTGAAGGAAGCGCTCGTGGCGGCCAGGATGAGCCCACGCACGAGCTCGGGATGGCGGTGCCAGAACAGCTGCGCGATCGTGCCGCCCATCGAGTAGCCGACCACCACTGCCGAGTCCACACCGAGGTGACGGAGCAGCGCCGCGACGTCGTCGGCCACGTCGGCTAGGCGGAACGGCTCGATGGGCCGCGGACCCCGGCCGTGCCCGCGGTGGTCGGCGGCGATGACGCGCCCGTAGCGGGCGAGCTCCTCGTAGCAGGTGAACCAGGTCACGTCCGCGCTGAACATCCAGCCGTGCAGGAGCACGATCGGCGGGGCGTCGGGACGGTCCGCCGGCGCGCCGGTGTCGCGGACGAAGAACTCCCCGTAGCCGGGCACGTGCACCACCGTGCCGGGTGGCAGGTTCGGCGGCGGCTCGGGGATGCGGCGCTCGACAGGAACCGGACGCCGCCTGACGGACAGCCACAGCAGGGCGGCACTGCCAGCCGCGCCCGCGCCGGTGAGCAGCTGGGCGACCGTGCGGGGCAGGGATTGGCTCATGGCGGGTAGCGTACGGGCTTTTCCTGGGCCGCTACCGCTTCGCTGCTTGAGCGGCTTTCCTGGGCCGCTACCGCTTCGCTGCTTGAGCGCGGGCTTGCGCCATCCGGTAGTGGGTATGCTAGAGTGCGCTCGTGAATTCGTGAACGCCGGTCGGGGGCGCCCCTCGTGGCGTTGCCCGCGCGCCACCCCAGCGGACAACCGCCGCCGCCCCTCGACGGGACACCAGGTCAATAGCAGGAGGAATCGCCGCATGAAGGCACTCATAGGATCGTGGGACAACCGGCCATACCGACTCCTGGCTGAGATCACCGCCCTGCGGGCCCGCGTAGCCCAGCTCGAGCAGGAGCTGAGCCGCGCGCATCACGACAACGCCCTCCTCCAGGAAGCGCTCCGGGAGCGCGACGAGGTGGTCCTGACCGGCAGCTAGGCAACCGCACCACGGCGTTCGAGCGGCCCCGGGCGGGCCGCTCTCGCATGCCGGGGCAGCGCAGCGGGTCCTTCGTGCAGCGGGGGGCCCTCGTTACACTCCGCGCCGTCTGCCGCTCCCACGACAAGGCGCGCACCGGGTGTTCCTCAAGTCACTTACCCTACGGGGCTTCAAGTCCTTCGCGGACAAGACCACCCTCGACTTCGAGTCGGGCATCACCGTGGTCGTCGGTCCGAACGGGTCGGGCAAGTCGAACGTCGTCGACGCGCTCGCGTGGGTCCTCGGGACGTACAGTGCGAAGACGCTGCGGGGCGGGCAGATGGCCGACGTCATCTTCGCGGGCGCGCCGGGTCGAGCCGCCCTCGGCCGCGCCGCGGTCGACATCACCATCGACAACACGGCGGGGACCCTGCCGATCGACTTCAGCGAGGTGACGGTCTCCCGGGCGATGTTCGCCTCCGGCGAGAGCGAGTACGCCATCAACGGCACGCCGTGCCGCCTGCTCGACGTCCAGGAGCTGTTGAGCGACACCGGCCTCGGTCGCGAGAACCACACGATCGTCGGTCAGGGCCGCCTCGACGCGGTGCTGAACGCCCGCCCCGAGGAGCGCCGGGCGTTCATCGAGGAGGCTGCAGGCATCCTCAAGCACCGGCGGCGCAAGGAGCGGTCACTGCGCAAGCTCGCCGCGCTCGACGGGCACCTCGAACGGCTCACGGACGTCGTCCGCGAGGTGCGCCGCAACCTGCGACCCCTCGAGCGCCAGGCGGAGGCGGCGGCCAAGCACGCTGAGCTCCAGGCCGCGCTTCGAAAGGTGCGGGTCGCCCGGGCGCTGCGCGAGCTCGTCGCCCTCTCGGATCGGTGGGGCGACGAGGAAGGAGCGCAGCAGGCCTCCGACGCGCGGTTGACGGCCGCCGAGGCGGCCCTCGCCGCCGCCCGTGCCGACGAGCTCGCCGTGGAGAAGGCGCTCGCCGACCTCGCCCCCAGCGCCCAGGCAGCGGCCGAGACGCACTTCCGGCTCGCCAACCTCGTCGAGCGTTACCGGGGGCTCGGCGAACGCATCGAGGAGCGCCGGCAGGGGCTCGTCGACGCGGTCGAGGAGCCGGTCGCCGGGCGGGATCCGGTTCAGCTGCGCGAGCAGGCCCAACGGGAGCGCGCCCGCCTCGACGAGCTGCAGGTTGCCGCGCGCTCCGCCGAGCAGGCGTCCGCGGAGGCATCCGCGGCACGCCGGGCGGCCGAGCACGCCCGCCGGGCGCACGAGCAGGCCGCCGCGGCCGAGGCACGCCGCCGGTCGGAGGCACGCGAGCGCGTGCTGCGCTGGGAGGGCGAGGTCTCGGCGCTGCGTTCCTCCCTCGGGCAGGCCGCGAGCGAGGAGGGACGCCTCGCAAGCCAGGTCTCCGGGCTGCGGGCCCGCCGCGACGAGCTGTGCTCCGACGCCGAGTCCGTACGGTCGGAGATCCAGCGCCTCGACGTCGCCGGCACCGCCCTCGCCGAGCAGCTGACAGGTGCCGAGAGGAACCTGCAGCGCCGCCAGGCCGCCGCCGACGCCGCCGTCCGCCGCGAGCGCGACCTCGAACGCGCGCGTGCGTCCCTCGAGGCGCGGGCGGACGCGCTGCGGGCGGCCTCACAGGAGGCCACCGAGGGCACGCAGGCGCTGTCCGCCGCCGCCGACGACGGGCGCGTCGAGGGCATCGTCGGCCCGCTCGCCGACCACGTCCGCGTCGCCGACGGCATGGCGAGGGCGGTCGCTGCGGCGCTGGGCACCCTGGGTGACGCCCTCGTCGCGGCCTCGCCGGGCGACGCGGCAGAGGCCGTCGGGTTCGTGCGCAGCGAACGGCTCGGACGGGTCGTCCTGCTCGCCGCCGCGGAGGACGCCCCCCCACCCGACACGCTCGACGAGCCCGGGGTGCGGCCGCTCGCCGCGTCGCTGCACGCCGATCCCGCGGTGCACGCGGCCCTGTGCCGCGCGCTCGCCGGGGTGTACGTCGTGGCGGATCATGCGGGCGACGACTACGCGGCCGCCTGCCGCCTGGCCGAGCGCCACCCCGATCTCGTGTTCGTCACCCGGGGCGGGGAGCTCGCCGGGGCCCGCGGCTACGCCGGAGGCTCGGCGGCCCCGTCGAGCGCGGTGCTGTCACGGGCGGCCGCCGAGCAGGCCGAGTCCCAGCTCGAAGGGGTGGGGAACGACCTGCTCGTCGCGCATCGCCAGGTCGGTGACGCCGACCGGGCGCTCGCGGCGGCCCGCCAGGCGTACGACGCGGCAGCGTCCGCGATGCAGGAGTGCGACGGGCAGCTCACAGCAGCCGCCGAGCGGCTCGGCCGGCTCCGCAAGGAGCTCGAGACCTGCGAGCGGGAGCTCGAGGTCCTCGTCGGCCAGCAGGCCGACCTCGCCGAGGAGATCGCGAGCCAGCGCGCACGGCAGGCCGCCCTGGAAGCGCGTGGGCCCGCCGCTCAGGCCGACGACGACGCCACGCACGGGGCGGGTGGCCCCGACCTCGAGGCCGAACGCCTCGACGACGTCCTCGCCGGGGCACGCGAGGAGGAGGTCCAGGCCCGGCTGGCCGCCAGCGCCGTAGCGCAACGAGGGGACGAGCTCGCGCGCAGGGTGCAGGCCCTCGAGCAGGAGGCCGACGACGTCGAGCGGCAGCTCGCCGAGCGCGAGGACCGCCGCCGCCGCCGACTCGCCGCCATCGAACGGTGCCGGGCGCTCACCGTGGTGAGCGCGGCAGGTCTCGCCCGGGCGGAGGCGTCACTGCGGCTGGCCGCGGAGGAGCGCGACCGCATGGAGGAGGCCCGCGCGGCGCAGCAGCGCGAGCTCGGGGTCGTGCGCAACCGGCTTCGCGAGCACGAGGCCGCGGTCACGGAGCTGCGGGAGCAGCGCCACGGCGAGGAGCTGCGCCGCGCCGAGCTGCGCCACGAGCTCGACGCGGTCCGCAACGGGCTGAGCAGGGACCTCGGGCTCGACGCGGATGCCGCGCTGGAGGAGGCGAGGGGCCGGGGCGAGGAGCTGCTCGGCGGCGGGGAGGCGCGTGACAGCGAGCTCGCCGAGGCCGAGGACCGGCTCGTGCGCAAGGTCGCCCTGCTCGGCACGGTCAACCCGCTCGCCCAGGAGGAGTTCGAGGCCCTCGAGGAGCGCCACCGCTTCCTCGTCGAGCAGATCGACGACCTCAAGACCACGAAGCGCGATCTCGCGGAGGTTGTGGCCGCGGTCGACGAGCGCATCAAGGACGTGTTCAGCTCCGCCTTCACCGACGTGGCCGCGCAGTTCGAGCGGATCTTTCCCCGGTTGTTCCCCGGCGGCACCGGAAGGCTCGTCCTCACCGACCCCGACGACCTGCTCGAGAGCGGTGTGGACGTCGAGGCGCGCCCGCCGGGCAAGCGCGTCAAGCGGCTGTCGCTGCTGTCGGGCGGGGAACGCTCCCTGACCGCCCTCGCGGTGCTCTTCGCGATCTTCGCCGCCCGCTCGTCGCCCTTCTACGTCCTCGACGAGGTCGAAGCCGCCCTCGACGACGTCAACCTCCAGCGCTTCCTCGCCGTCGTCAGCGACTTCCGTTCGACGAGCCAGCTCATCATCGTCACCCACCAGACGCGCACGATGGAGGTCGCGGACGTCCTCTACGGGGTGTCCATGCAGGCCGGGGGCGTGTCGAAGGTCATCAGCCAGCGCCTCACGGAAGCGGCGCCGGCTGGCAGCCCTCAGGGATAGGGCTCCGGCGGGTGGCCAGCCGCTCCTGCAGCGAAGCGGTAGTGCCACGATCAGGCGCTCATGTAGCGAAGCGGTAGCCACGATCAGGCGCTCATGTAGCGAAGCGGTAGTGCCACGATTAGGCTCACGGGGACAGACGCCGTCGACGGGGCCGCGCTCGTGGCCGTGGAGAACCCGTGGAACCGCTCATCCTCGCAGTGCTGCTTGCGGTCGCCCTCGTCGGGGTGGTCATCGTGGCCTTCACGTCGGCTCGCCGGCGTCGAGGGGTCGCGATCGACGAGACGATGCGCCAGCAGCTCGAGCAGCGCGCCCCGGAGCAGGGCCTGCCGCCGGACGACACGACCGACGAGGCGACCGTCCCGGACCAGGCGGTCGACGTCGAACCGGATGCCGGACCAACCGTCGCCGAGCCCGAGAAGGATGTCGAGTCGGCACCGGCCGAGAAGCCCGCGGTCGCGGAGGCTCCCGCGCCCGCCGAGGCGGCGCCGCCGGCGCCGCCGGCGCCGCTTACCGCCCGGGAGCGCTTCATCGCCCGGCTCACCCGGGCACGCAACAGCCTCGGGGTCAACGTGGCCTCGATCTTTGGACGGGGCATCACCGAGGAGGCGTGGGAGGAGCTCGAGGAGTCGCTCATCGCCGCCGACGTGGGAGTCGAAGCGACGATGGAGATCGTCGAGAGCGTGCGCAGCCGTGCGAAGGCCGAAGGCGCCCGCACCGGTGAGGACGCGCTGCGGGTCCTGAAGGAGACGCTGCGCGAGGAGCTGTCCGTCGGTGACCGCAGCCTTCGTCAGCGGTCCGAGGGCACGAGCGTGTGGCTCGTGACGGGCGTGAACGGCACGGGCAAGACGACCTCGATCGGCAAGCTCGCGGCCCGCCACACGCGCGCCGGCCAGACGGTGGTGCTGGCCGCCGCCGACACCTTCCGCGCGGCGGCGGCCGAACAGCTGCAGCTGTGGGGGGAGCGCGCCGGCGCCCGCGTCGTGGCGCACCAGCAGGGCGCCGACCCCGCGGCGGTGGCGTTCGACGGCTACCAGGCCGCCAAGGCCACCGACGCCGACGTCCTGATGGTCGACACCGCGGGCCGGCTGCAGAACAAGACCGCGCTCATGGCCGAGCTCGGCAAGGTCAAGCGGGTGATGGAGAAGGCGGCGGGCCCCTGCGACGAGGTCCTGCTCGTTCTCGACGCGACGACCGGTCAGAACGGCCTGTCGCAGGCACGGGCGTTCCTCGAAGCCGTCGACGTGACGGGCGTCGTGCTGACGAAGCTCGACGGCACCGCGAAGGGCGGCATCGTCGTCGCGATCCAGCGGGCGCTCGGGCTGCCGGTGAAACTCGTCGGCCTCGGCGAGGACGTCGACGACCTCGCCGACTTCGACGGCGACGCGTTCGTGGAGGCGCTCTTCGCCGAGGTGGTCCAGGAGGTGGACGTCGAGGCTGACCGCTTCGCCGGCGGCGCAGCGGGGGCGGCGGGGTAGCACCGGTGCCCGGCGTCGGCGCGCTCCCGCTCGACCGCATCCGTGAGGCGCTTCGGCTGCTCGGCACCGGTGAGCCCCCCACGTCCCGGGCGGCCGCGCAACGGGGGTTGCGGGAGACGTTGCGCGGGCAGGGCACGGTGCGCACGGCGCTCGACCACGGACCCGAGGGTGCCCGTTCAGCGTTCGTGCGGCTCGTCGAGGCGGGGCCGTCGCCGGTGGAGGACCTGCTCGGACGCGGCTGGTGGGGTCACGGGACACTGCCTCCACCGCTTGACTGGCTGCAGCGACGGGCCCTCGTCCACGTCGACGAGGGCGGGCAGCTCGCGCTGGTGGACGAGGCGCGCGAGGGCTTCCTCGACCTCACCCTGGCGCTCGAACCGGCGGCCGGTGAGGCCTCGCCGCGGTCGATGCGCGTCGAGGCGGCGGGGTGCGTCGTCGTCGCGCCGGAGCCGGGCCGGCTCGACTGGGCGCTCACTGTGGCGGGCGCCGAGCTCCGGGCGGTCGCCCCGACCGTCGCGGTGTCGCCTCGTTCGGCGACCGCGGTGAGCGCCGCCCTGCGCCGGGCCGGTGTGCGCCTGAGCGACGACGCCGTCGTCACCGTGGTGGCCGGCACGCCCGCCCTGCCGGGCACGGCGGAGGACGCCGTCGGCCCGCGCGCGATCCGGGCGCTGCTCGAGCGTGCGGTGGGGGAGCGGCGGCAGGTGCGCCTGCGGTACTTCGCCTCGTCCCGCGGCGGCGCCGCCACCGAGCGCGTCGTCGACCCGTGGTCGTTCCGCGACGACCTCCTCAGCGGGTACTGCCACCTGCGCTCGGGTGAGCGCTCCTTCGCCGTCGACCGCATCGGCCACGCCCGCCTCCTCCCGTCGCCGGTCGAGGTGACCGCCCCGTAGGCTGCCTGTTGCCGTGAAAACCGGAGGGGCCATGTCCGCGACGCGAGAGCCGCCGCTGCACATCGACACCCGCGAGCAGCTCGTCTTCGTCCTCTGCGAGGCCGCCGAGCTCGAGCACAGCCTGACGTGCGCCTACCTGTTCGCCGCGTGGAGCATGCGCACCCGCGACGGGGACGGTCTCGGCGGAGGGCAGCTCGCAGCGGTCCGCCGTTGGGAGCGCACGGTCACCGGGGTGGCCGTGCAGGAGATGGCGCACCTCGCGCTCGTGTCGAACCTGCTCACCGCGATCGGCGCGGCGCCGCACCTCGCCCGGCCGAACCTCCCGCAACGCGCGCGCTACTACCCGGAGGACGTGCAGCTGTCGCTGGAGCCGTTCAACGCCGACACACTCCGCCACTTCGTCTACCTCGAGCGACCCGAGGGCATCGAAGAGCGCGACGCCCCCGCGTTCACCTCCCCTCGCCGGGCGCACCCGCCGGCGGACGGGCCGGTGGGGATCGTCCCGCGCGCCGAGCGGTTCGCGACCGTGGGGCACCTCTACAGGGGGATCGGCCATGGCTTTGCGAACCTCGTCGCGCAGCGCGGAGAGGAGGCGGTGTTCCTCGGGTCACCCCGCGCGCAGGCGACCCGGGTCGACTTCGCCTTGCCGGAGCTCGAGCCCGTGACCGACCTGGCGAGCGCGCAGGCGGTCATCGACCGCATCGTGGAGGAGGGGGAGGGCGCCCGGGGACGCTGGCAGGACGGTCACTACGGGCGCTTCCTCGCCGTCGAGCGCGAGCTCGCCGAGCAGGTCGCCGCCGATCCCGGCTTCGCGCCCGCGTGGCCGGTCCTCGCAAACCCGTTCGTGCGTCAACCGGTCGACTGCGACCCGGTCAACGTGGTGTCCGACCCGTTCACCGCCGCCGTCGCCGAGCTCGCCAACGCCGCGTACGCGGCGACGCTGCAGGTCCTCGCCCGTTCGTTCGCGCACACGAACGAGACCGACGAGGAGCTCACGGTCCTGGCCACCGTGGGCGTCGATGCGATGTTCCGCCTGCTCAAGCCGCTCGGGACACTGCTCACACGCTTGCCGGCGGGCGCGGGGCACCCCGGCATGACCGCAGGGATGAGCTTCGAGCTGTTCCGCTCGCTGCACCTGCTGCCCCACCGCCGTGCCGCGTGGGCGCTGCTGCACGAGCGTCTGAGCGACCTCGGCGCGCACGCCGGGCGCCTCGCGGCGGACGCCCCCCACGCCGACGCGTCCGCCGTCCTCGGCGCGTCCGCGGAAGGTTTCGCCGCCCTCGCCGGGAAGCTCGCCGACTGCCTGACCGCCCAGACCCCCTACTCCTCCGGCCCCCGGCTGTGAGCACCGTCGCGCGGCACCTGGCGGGGCGGTGCGCCCCGGCGGATGCACCGCAGGTCGAGCCGCGGCGGCGGGAGGGTTCGCGTGGTGCTACTCGAGCAGCTCGAGCACCCGGTCGGGTGGGCGGGCCACGACCGCCCGGTCGCCGCGGATGGCGATCGGCCGCTGGATGAGGATGGGGTGCGCGACCATGGCGTCGAGCAGCTCGTCGCGGCCCGCGTCGGCAAGGCCGAGCTCGCCGTACACGGGTTCCTTCGCCCGGAGGATCTCCCGGGGATCGTCGATGCCCAGCTGTTCCATGACCCGTTCGAGCGTCGCGCGGCCCGGGGGATCGACGAGATAGTGGACCTCGCGCACGTCGACGCCGCGCTCGTTCAGCAGGGCATCGGCCGTGCGGCAGTTCGAGCAGCGCGGGTTGAACCAGAGGGTGACGGGGTCGTCCATGCGCGGAGTCTACGCACCACTCGGGCAGACCCGGCGGCTACGGCTCGTCGGTGCGGGTGGTCGCCCCGGAGATCTCCAGCCACCGGCGGGTCTCGTCGGGGAACTCCGGATCGACCGCACATAGGCTCTCGCCCGTGGGGGGACCCCAGACCTGGTCGGCGGACTCGTAGCACTCACGGTGGAAGCTCATCGGCGTCGGGCACATGAGGTCCTCGACGGCCATCTCCACCCGGACGGCCTCGGCGGCGGCCACCTCGCTGCCGCAGGCCTCGCACGTCTCCACCGGCTGCATACACCGAGGTTACCGGGAGCGCTACGGCCTCGCTACGAAAGGACGACCACCGTGCCGGCCATAACGGGAGTGCACCACCTGAGCCTGACCGTCAGCGACCTGCCGCGCAGCGTCGACTGGTACACCGAGGTCCTGGGGTTCGCCGTCCACAGCGAGGTGGAGGAGGCGACCTTCCGGCGTACCCGCCTGCGCCATCCGGCCTCCGGTGTGGTGGTCACCCTCACCCGCCACGACGGCGGCGCCGCGGAGGCGTTCGACGAGCGGAGGACCGGCCTGGACCACGTCGCCTTCCAGGTCGCGACGCTCGACGAGGTTGACGCGGTGAAGCGCCGGTTCGAGGAGCTCGGCGTGGTCCACTCCGAGGTCAGGCGCGGGTCGGGTGACGTGGCTATCGTGACGGTCCGTGACCCCGACAACATCCAGCTGGAGGTCATGGCCGTAAGCGGGTGACCGCGCGTGTCACCGCTCGCTTGGCGAGCCACTGACGACGCCCCGGCTCGCGAGCCCGGCTTCGCGTACAGTGGATGGCTGTGCAGTCGTCGGAGGTCGATCGTGGCGACGTGTGGCACCGCCCCCCCGACCCGTGCTGTGGAGCCTGACCTTCCCGGCATGGACGCCGCGTTGCGCTGCGGGCCCGCCGGAGCCCCCACCGGCGAGCTCGTCGCTACGCTGCGCTGCGGGCTGAACACCTGGGTGCTCGCGATCGGTTTGGTCTCCGGCCCGCAACGGTCGGCCGTGGCGTCGGCGGTGCGCGCTGACGCGCTCCCCGCCGTCGCCGGGACGGAATTCGGTGTGGTGGCGGCGCTGCGGGCCCTCGACCGCCGGGTGCGGTCAGGGGCCGGGGCAGGGCACACGGTGAGCCTCGCGTTCGCCCTTCTCGAGCTCGACCGGTGCGGCGCGTGGGTGTCGATCGGCTGCGGCGGTGCTCCCCTACCGGTCCTCGTGCGGCGGGCGGGTTGGATCGACGTGCGTGGGCAGCGCGGGCCGACGCTCGGGGGCGCGCGCGAACCCGACTTCGCCGAAGACCGGGTGGGCCTGGGCCCCGGGGACGCCCTCGTGTTCGCAAACGGTGCGGTCACCGACGCACGCGACGCCGCCGGTGCGGCGTATGCCGAGGAGCGGCTGCCGGCGACGCTCCTGGCCGGGGCGGGCCAGCCCGCCGGCGCGCTCGCCGAGCGGGTCCTCGAGGGGGCGACCGCCCACGCCGGCCGTGACCTCGCCGCCGACGCGATGGTGCTCGTGGTGCGCGTGCCCGGCGACGCCGGCGAGGACCCCGACCGCCGGCTGCGCGACGCGCTCGGTTCCTGGACCGACCTGCACGACCTGCCCGGCTACCCGGTCGGGCAGCCGCACTGGGGCGCGAAGGGCCGGCCGGCGCCGCCGCGCCAGGCCCGGATCCTTCTCGCCCCCGATGCCTCCTCGGTGCCCGTGGCACGGCGGTTCACCGTGGCGGTGCTGCACAGCTGGCGCATGTCCGAGCTCGTCGAGGGGGGCGATGTCGAGCTCATCACGAGCGAGCTCGTCGGCAACGCGGTCCGTCACGGCGACGATGCCATCACTGTCCTCGTCGGCTACGACGGCAAGCGGGCGCGCGTCGCGGTGGGGGACGGGTCGCGGGAGCTGCCGCGGTCCCGGCACGCGGGGGAGGGCGACGTGAGCGGACGCGGGCTGCTCATCGTCGAAGCGCTCGCCGCCGACTTCGGCGTCTGCCCCACGGTCGGTGGGAAGCGGGTATGGGCCGAGGTTGACGTGTCGGCGCCGGCCACGGGCGGCTGAGAACCCGCCCGTGGGGGATGGGCAGAAGGGCCTGCGGCGCCACCTCGCGGCGTTGGCGCTGCTCGCCCTGCTCTGCTCGAGCGTGTCGTTCCGCACGATCCCGGCGACGTCCGACGATCTGCCCGCGGAGTCGGCGGTGAGCGCCACGCCGGGCAGCGATCCTGCGGGGTCCACCGATCCGGTCGGGCAGTCGGCTGAGCCGGGCGCGGGCGTCGCCGCGCCTCCCCTCGGCCCGGTCGAGGTGCAACGAGCCGGCGTGCGCGTCGACGGGGTCGGCGACGGGGCGCTCGAGACGGCGCTCGGCATGGAGGGGGTGAGCTTCGCCACGGTCGTCGCCGTCGCCGACACCGCCGTCGGGGAGCCGGGCGGTGGGCGCATCCCCCTGCGGGTGGCGATGGTGGACCCGGCCGGGTTCCGGGTCCTCACGCCCCAGGTGACCGCTGATGCGCTCGATCTCTGGGAGCGGCTCTCGGCCGGAGAGGCGGTCTTCACCCACGAGCACGCACAGCGCCTCGCCCTCCAGCTCGGCAGCCACGTGCCCTTCGGGGACCACCAGACCGCCGTCCGGGTCGGCGCCTTCGCCACCCATGCGACACCACCGGTCGCCGACGCGATCGTCAGCATGGTCACGGGCGAGCTGCTGGGTCTCGGCGCCGCGCCGCGGTCGCTGCTCGTCGCGCTCACCGCCGACGCGCGTCCCGACGACGTCGCCCGGGCGCTGGAGCGCACGCTCGGGGCTCCCGCCCACGTCATCGTCGACCCACGCGTCCCCCGGGTGCTCGATTTCGACGGCCGTATGACTGTGTGGGACCGTCTGGCGCTGTGCGAGTCGAGCGGCGACTGGCACATCAACACCGGCAACGGCTACTACGGCGGGCTGCAGTTCCTGCCGGAGAGCTGGTTCCTCGTCGGGGGCACGGGAATGCCCCACGAGGCGACACGCGAGGAGCAGATCGCGCGGGCGGAGCGCCTGCTCGCCATCCAGGGGTGGGAGGCGTGGCCGGTCTGCTCGATCCTGCTCGGCCTGCGTCCCGGCCCGTTGCCGGAGCGCTACCGCAACGACCCCGCCGACGGCGCCGCGCCGGCGCCGCCGCCGGACCCCCAGGCGGGCCCGTCGGCGGGCGCACCCGAGGCGGGGCCCCCAGAGGACGCGCCGCCTGCGGGCAGCGGGCCCGAGGAGGGCCCCTTGGGGGGTCCCGGCCCCACCATTCCACCCCTGCCGTGACCGCGCGGGGCCCGTGACGGCGCCCGCGGCCGTCACGGGAGGAGCGCGACGAGCTGGTCCTGCCAGGCCAGGGGACCGGTGCGGGGGTCGAGAGTCACGTCGGCCCCCGGCGGCACATCGTCGACGCTCACCGCGGCGACGGGCACGACCCGTCCGCAGGCCTCGGCCCGGAACTCCAGCACGAAGCGCTGGCCACGGTCCTCCGCGGTGTCGACGAGCACCAGGTCGGGCTTCAGCATGCCGCACGTGGCGATCGCGTCGTCGAAGCTGCGGTGCTCGATACGGCAGCTCGGCAGCAGCATCTCGAGATCGGTGACGACGTCCTCGCCGAGGCCGACGGCGAGCACGACGGGAATCGGCATCCCATCGAGCAGGGCGCGCGCGAACTCGGCGCTGATGTCACCGTAGTTGCCGGGGAGGTTCTCGGTCAGCGGCTCGCCGGGAGCGTCGAAGCCCTCGAACACGCCGATGTCCGACTCCTGCCCCGAGGCCGGCGCGGTCTCCGACCCCGCCCGGTGGGCGATGGCTGCCGCGCCGCGCTCGGCGTCGGGCGCCCACAGCGTCCACTCGAGGCCACTGACGTCGGCGGTCACGTAGGTGATCGCGTTGATGAGCGGGTTGTCACCACCGTCGACCGCCTGCAGGCCCGAACGCTCCAAGGCGACCGCCAGCAGCTCGAGCACCGGGACCGGCTTGGGGGGTGGCTCGGCGCGGACGACGTAGACGTCCGGCGTGACGCGCAGCGCGGCGTGCCACCACCCCCCGACGTAGAGCACGTCGCCCTGGATCTGAAGGCCCGGCACGCTGCCGTCCCTCTCGCCGTTCACGAACGCTTCGACCAGCTCGAGATCACCCATGTCCAAGGCCTCCAGGGGAGAGAGCGCCCAGTCTATGGCTCCGCTCGGCCTAACCTCGGCCGGTGCGCTCCTGCAGCTCGTCGATGCGCTCGGACGCCTCGGCCTTCGACAGGTCGTCCGGGGGTGCCGGCTCGCCGGCCTCCTGGGCCAGCGTCGAGAGGTACGACTCCTGGGGTCCGGTCATCGGCTCGTCACCGGTTACCCACTCCTTCGGCTCCTTCTCGGGGTTGCGATCCACGTTGCTCCTCCTCGCGGCCGTCGGCAAACGCCCGTTCGATACCCGGGGGCGGAGCGGGGCAATCCTCACCGAGAGTCGGCCCGCGACGACGTTTGCTGCCCGGAGCACGGGGCCAGGCTGGGCGAGGACTCCTTCGACCGGAGTGATCATCGTGACGGAACACAGCGGTGCGCGTCCAACTCCAGACGTGCAGGACGACGAGCTCGTCGAGGACTCGCGCCAGAGCGGCGGGGACGCGCCCGCGGCCGGTTCGCTGGCCGAGCGGGAGGCGGTGGCCTCCGACGACGACGAGCTGTTCGGCGGAGAAGACGCCTGAGCCGCTCCTGCCGCCGTTACGGGCCCACGGCGACATCGCCTTTGACGATGCCCTCGCAGACGTCACGCAGCTTGCGGTTGTGGCTGCGGCTGTAGGTGCGGATGACCTGGAACGCCTCCGCGGGGGTCAGCTGGTGGCGTTCCCCGATGATGCCCTTGGCCTGCTCGATGACCACGCGGCTGTCGAGCGCCGACTGCAGCTGGTGCGCCCGGTCCTCCGCGTCGGCGACCTTGCGCTGCTGAAGGATGCCGATCGCCGCGATGTCCGCGAACGCCTGCGCGAGCCGGACGTCGTTCTCCTCGAAGGCGCCGGTGACCTCCCGGTAGAGGTTGAGCGCGCCGATGCAGTCGTCGCGTAGGCGGATGGGGAAGGCGTAGACCGCGGCGAGTCCCATCTCCGTGGCCTTGGCGACAATCCTCGGCCACCGCTCGGCCTCCTTGCTGATGTTCTCCCTCGTGACCTGCTCGGCGGTCCGATAGGCGTCGAGGCAGGGGCCTTCCTTGAACCGGAGTTCGGTGTCCTCGAGCTCCTCCATCGTCTCGGACGTCGCGGCGACCAGTCGCAGGTCGCCTCCGCGCGACTCGACGAGGACGCCGCAGGTCTCCACCTCGAGCACGTCCGCGCAGCGGTCCACGAGCATCTGCAGGAAGTCGCCGATGTCGTAGTCGCTGGCGAGCGTGTCGGCCAGCTCGACGAAGGTGTCGATCACGGCCTGCTCACGCGAGGCGCTCATGGGCGGATCATGGCACACGGCCCGGGCGGGGGGCCCTGAGCTCGGCGCACGGGGGCCGCCTGTCAGCCCTGTCGTGCCCGTCGCTGGGTGCCGTGTGGCGAACCGTCCTTGCGGCCCCCGCTGCGGCGGGCGGACCCCCGCGGCGCAGGGCGACCCTTCGCCGGGCCTGGTCGGGCAGGCTTGGCCGGTGCGGGGACGTCGCCCCGGCGGGCGCCACCGTCGCCGGTCAGGTCCCCGACGGCGAACGCGTCGATGCGCTGATGGATGGCAAGCGCCCGTTGCAGGCCTTTGACGTCGCGCACCTTGTCCGGTGCCACGAGCGTGACGACCAGTCCGCCGGCCCCGGCACGCCCTGTGCGCCCAGACCGGTGGACGTAGTCCTTGTCGGTGGCCGGTGGGTCGAAGTGGACGACGACGCCGACGTTGTCAACGTGGATGCCACGCGCCGCGACGTCCGTGGCGACGAGCGCGGTGACCCGACCCGTGGAGAAGTCTGCGAGCGCACGCTCCCGCTGGTTCTGGGAGCGGTTGCCGTGGATCGCTGCCGAGCGGACGCCCTGGCGGTTCAGCTGCTTGGCGACGCGGTCGGCGGCGTGCTTCGTGCGCGTGAAGACGATGGCGGGGGCGACGGTGCGCACAACCTCACCGGTCAACGCCACCCGGTCGGCGGGCGGGGCGTGCCAGAAGAAGTGGCGGACGTCGCCGGTCGACGCGCTGGTGCCCGCCAGCTCGTGACGGACGGGGTTGCGCTGGTAGCGGCGGATGAGCACGTCGACGTCCCCGTCGAGGGTGGCCGAGAACAGCAGGGTCTGGCGCTGCCCGGATGTGAGGTCGAGCAGACGCCTGACCTCCGGAAGGAAGCCCATGTCGGCCATGCGGTCGGCTTCGTCGACCACCACGAAGTCGACATCGGACAGGTCTGCGTCGCCGCGGCGGACGAGGTCGGCGAGGCGCCCCGGGCAGGCGATGGCGACATCGATGCCCCGGCGCAGGCAGCGCTGATCGCGGCTGATCGTCGTCCCGCCGTAGAACGTCGCCACGGTGCGCCGGCGCGCCTCGGCGAGGGGACGCACCTCGGCGGCGACCTGGGAGGCCAGCTCCCGGGTGGGGACGAGCACCAGGGCTCGTGGCCGGCGGGGGCTGCCCGGGCCGACGCCCGCAGCCAGCGGGATAGCGAAGGCCAGGGTCTTGCCCGAGCCCGTCGGCGCACGGCCGCACAGGTCCCTGCCCGCCATTGCCTCGGCGATCGTGGCGGCCTGGATGGGGAACGGCGTGGTGACGCCGCGACGGGCGAGTACGTCGATGAGTCGGCGCGGGACGCCGAGTTCGGTGAACGTGGTCGTCACAGTGAGTGCTCCTGCCGCCGCTCAGTGCGCGGGGCGGTAGAGGTCACGCGCGAGGGACGCGCGCGAGCTCGGGTGGGCTGGTGCGAGGGCCCCAGCTGCCATCCGTGCGTGGGCGAACACGCCCGAAGATGAGATGCGGATGCCCGCTCATCACGTCCGGCGCCAGAGGTGGTTCGCTCGCCCTGCGGCGAGCCCGTTGGCGCGCGTGCTCCGGACGACGTATCCGCGGTCCGTCGTGCCAGTGTAGCGCTAGGCGCCGAGGTAGAGCGTACCGCGTGTCCGTGGTGTCACGGACCGGCATTTCGCGAAAGAGCCTTACCCTCAAGTTCGGCTTGAGGGAGCTGTGCGTCCACCTCAGATCGGCTCAGTCCCTCTCCAACCATGTCGACATAACGGTAAAGTACACCTTGATCTGCTGCCGTGCCTCCGGATCGGCCCTGACCTTGTTCACCCCGTGGCGTCGCCTGCGTGCCTTAGACGCCTTCTGAAGGCGTTTCCGCTGGTAGGAGGCGGGTCAGTGGCTGGGCCGGCTCTCGGTAGAATCGCCTGCGTCCCCCCTCGAAGGAAGAACGATGTTCGACGCGCTCAGCGACCGCCTCGACGCGGTGTTCGCCCGGCTGCGAAGCCAGGGCAGCCTGACCGAGGACCAGGTCAACGAAGGGCTGCGCGAGATTCGCCTGGCCCTACTCGAGGCCGACGTCAACTTCAAGGTCGTGAAGGCGTTCACGAGCCGCGTGAAGGAGCGGGCCGTTGGCGCGGAGGTGAGCGAGGCGCTCAACCCTGGCCAGCAGGTGGTCAAGATCGTCCACGAGGAGCTCGTGAAGATCCTCGGCGGGATGTCGGCCCCGCTCGACCTCGGCAGCCGGTCGCCCGGCGTCATCATGCTGGCGGGTCTGCAGGGCTCCGGGAAGACCACGGCGGCTGGCAAGCTCGCGAAGCTCTTGAAGAAGAAGGGTCGCAGCCCCCTTCTCGTCGCCTGCGACCTCCAGCGTCCGGCGGCCGTCAAGCAGCTGCGGATCCTCGGCGAGCAGGCCGGCGTCCCCGTCTACGCGCCTGTGGAGTCAGGCGACCCGGTCGAGGTCGCCCGCGACTCCCTCCCAGAGGCCAAGCGCCTCGGCGCTGGCGTCGTGATCGTCGACACCGCGGGGCGGACGAACGTCGACGAGGAGATGATGACTCAGGCCGCCGCCATCAAGGCAGCGGTCAACCCTGCGGAGACCTTCTTCGTCGTCGACGCGATGATCGGCCAGGAAGCCGTCACCGTCGCCAAGGCCTTCCAGGAGGCCGTCGACTTCACCGGCGTCATCCTCAGCAAGCTCGACGGCGACGCGCGCGGGGGCGCCGCCCTGTCGGTGGCCGAGGTGACCGGCCGGCCGATCAAGTACGCGAGCGTGGGGGAGAAGCTCGACGAGTTCGAGGCCTTCCACCCCGACCGGATGGCCGGGCGCATCCTCGGCATGGGCGACGTCCTCACCCTCATCGAGAAGGCCGAGGACGTCTACACCACCCAACAGGCCGAGCAGATGCAGGACAAGCTCCTGAAGGCGGAGTTCGACCTGTCCGACTTCCTCGAGCAGATGCAGCAGATCCGCAAGATGGGCCCGTTGCAGGGGCTGCTCGGCATGATCCCCGGCGTCGGCAAGCAGCTGAAGGACGCCGACATCGACGAGTCGCAGCTGGGTCAGGTCGAGGCCATCATCCGCTCGATGACCCCCGAGGAGCGCGCCAACCCGAAGATCCTCAACGGCAAGCGCAAGAAGCGCATCGCGCGGGGCTCGGGACGCAGCGCGCAGGAGGTCAACGAGCTGCTCCGCGGCTTCGGTGAGATGCAGAAGATGATGAAGTCACTCGGCGGCGCGCGGGGGCTCAAGGCGATGAAGCAGCTCCGCAGCAACCCCGAGCTGGCACAGCAGCTCGCCGGCGGCGGGATGCCCGGCATGGGTGGGCTCGGTGGCGGAATGGGCGGCCTGGGGACAGGGCCGGGCGCCGGAGGAGGCGCCGGCACGAAGCCGCGCAACAAGAAGGTCCCCAAGCGCAAGAAGAAGAAGAAGCGCTGACCCAAGCGAGCGTAGCGTCGTAGGCCAGACCGATACGGACCTTGGTCTGAAGGCTGAATTCGCGCGTCGCGAGCCTTCGCGGTAACGGCTGATCTCCCGGCTTTCGTGGTCGCCGTCAACCCTTCGGGGATCCGGCTTCCTCAGTCATTTCGTCCCGTGGGGTACTTGTTCATCCCTCATCGTTCGGTCCAGCGAGTCGCTTGCCGTCACAGCCATCCGCCGTTGTCGACCTGCAGTACGTGGCCGTTGACCGACGCTCCCATGTCGCTTGCCAGGTACAGGGCGGCGTAGGCCTGGTCGAGAGGCTTGGTACTGGGGACGGTCAGGTTCACGTACTTCTCCGCGAACTCCCACATCCCTGGTGCCACCCGTCAAGTCTCCCCTCTCTCGCGCCGCATCCATGTCGGTCTCCGTCTGTCCAGGGGCGAGCGCGTTGCAGCGGATCCCGGTGCCGGAGAACCGGATGGCGATGTTCTTCGTCATCGTGCTCACCGCAGCCTTGCTGGTCGTGTAGGCGACGCCCAAGACAGGCTTGTCTCCGTTCACGGAGGACACGTTCACGATCACGCCGTTGCCTCTGGGCATGACTTGTCGGACGGCCTGACGGCAGTAGCGGAACACGCCGAAGAGGTTGATCGCCATGACCTTCTCGAAGTGTTCGTCGGTGGCCTCCTCAATGGGCGCCATGTCGCCGAAACCGGCGTTGTTGACGAGGATGTCCACCTTGCCGAACTCCTCGATCGCGGCCGCGAAAACCTGTTGATTCATGTGGTCGTTTCCGGGCGCGCGCCCACTGGTGAAGGACGGCGGGACGGCGGCCGCCGGCCGGACGCGACCTCCTGCGGTGAACCCCGCCCAGGTGGTCGGGAGCGCCGGCAGTCGCGTTTGGGCGCCCACGGGGGGTCAACTCTGCTCGGTGGGCATGATCCATAGCTCGCTGATGGCGGCGTGTCGGGGGCGGGTGACCATGTAGGTGATGCCGTCAGCGATGTCCTCCGGGTCGAGCATGCGGAGGTGGCCGTAGTTCGCTTCGATCTCTGTGATGACTTCGTCGGTGTTGTGTGAGTCGAGTTCGGTGTCGACCTTGCCGGGCTCGAGTACACCGACGCGGATATAGCTGGTCGTCAACTCCTGGCGAAGGGCCTCGCTGAACCCGTTCAGGCCGAACTTGGTCATGTTGTAGACGCTCATGCTGGGGAAGGCGGTGCGCCCGGCGATGGAGGAGATGTTGACGATGTCCGCGACCTGGCGGGGATCGTCGCCGGCGGCTTTGCGCAGATGTGGCAGTGCCGCCTTTGTCATGTACAGCAGGCCGTGCTGGTTGACGGCGATCATCTGCTCCCACTCGTCGATGTCGGCATCCGCCGCGCGCCCGAGCAGCATCAGGCCCGCGTTGTTGACGAGAATGTCGAGTCGACCGAAGCGGTCGATGGTTGTCGCAACGGCTGCTTCGGCTTGATCGCGGTCGGAGATGTCGGTCGGGACCGGCAGGGCGGTGCCACCGGCCGACTCGATTTCGGCCACAAGGGCGTCCAAGCGCTCTGGACGGCGGGCCAGCACAGCGACTGACGCGCCTTGTTCAGCGAGGGCCTTCGCGGTGGCGTAGCCGATGCCGCTGCTGGCTCCGGTGATGATGGCGACGGTTCCGGTGAGCTTGGCAGTCATGAATCTGTTCCTCTGCAGTGGATTTCCGTTGGTCGATGTCGCGTCAGGCGTCGTCGTGGCTGAGCGACGTCGACAGCTCTCGGTGGGCGTCGGCCTGCTCGAGTAGCAGCTGCGCCTTGGCGATGGCGGTTTCGACGGCGTCCGCACCGGCGAGCCAGCGCAGGGGCGGCTGATCGGAGTCAGCGAGCGTGACCAGCGCGGCAGCAAGCTTGGCGGGGTCGCCGGCCTGCTTGCCGTTCATGCCTTGCCACGCCGCGATGGTCGACTTCGTGCGGTCGGCGTAGTCGTCGATGGACAGCTCGGGCCACATCGTCGAGGCACCCTCCACGAGCAGTTCGGTGCGGAAGAACCCAGGCTCGACGATCGTCGTGGTGATGCCGTAGGGCTCGACGTCGAAGCGGAGGGACTCCATCCAGCCCTCGAGCGCGAACTTCGACGCGCAGTACGCCACGACGAACTCTTGACCGACGAGCCCGGCCAAGGAACTCATGGTGATCACATGCCCGCTGCGCTGCTGGCGCATGGTCGGCAGGATCGCGCGGGTGACGTTGAGGGGACCGAAGAAGTTGGTCTCCATCTGGGAACGAAACTGCTCTGGGCTGATCTCCTCGAAGAAGCCCGCGTAGAAGTTGCCGGCGTTGTTGACGAGCACGTCGATGCGTCCGAATCGTTCGAGGGCTGCGTCGGTGGCAGCCTTGGCGTTGTCGGCGTCGGTGATGTCGAGGGGCACCGCCAGCAGGTCCTCGTGTTGGCCGAGAGCCTCGGTGACCTTCGTGGCGTCGCGTGCGGTCGCCACGACGGCGTGTCCTGTATTGAGCGCCGCCTTGGCGATGTCGACGCCCATGCCACGGCCAGCGCCGGTTATGAACCACACCTTCTTGTCAGTCATGTCCTCATGTCCTGATGGGGTCGATGCCTTGTCGTGGCACTATTGGTAGAGGCCGTCTCAGGGGGCTACCAGGGGCCCTTGATCCAGGTACTGCCAGAACCCCCCACGGCCAGCGCCCGCGCCTACCATGGTCCCATGGACACCCGCGACGAGATCCGCGAGTTCCTGACCTCACGCCGGGCCAGGATCACCCCCAAGGACGCGGGTCTACCCACCATCGGCGCCCATCGGCGGGTACCGGGCCTGCGCCGCGAGGAGGTCGCCCTGCTCGCCGGCGTGAGCGTCGACTACTACACGCGGCTGGAGCGCGGCAACCTTTCAGGGGCGTCTGACAGCGTCCTCGACGCGCTCGCCCGCGCCCTGCAGCTCGACGACGCCGAACGCGCCCACCTTTTTGACCTCGCGCGCAGCGCCCAGCCGACCCCAGCACGCCGGCGCCGCCGCCAACCCAAACCGCGCCTCCGGCCGGACATCCAGTGGACCCTGGATGCCATCACCGGGGCCGCCGCGTACGTGAGCAACGAGCGCCTGGACATCCTGGCCACGAACCCGCTCGGGCGCGGGCTGTTCTCCGACCTGTATGCAGGGACCGCGCGGCCGGTCAACAACGCGCGGTTCGTGTTCCTCGATCCGCGGGCCGAGGCCTTCTACGCCGACTGGGACCGCGCCGCCCGCGACACTGCCGCGATCCTGCGCTCGGCCGCCGGCCGCGACCCCCACGACCGCGACCTTTCAGACCTCGTCGGTGAGCTCTCAACGAAGAGCGAGGCGTTCCGCACCCACTGGGCCGCACACAACGTGCGCTTGCACAACACGGCCGCCAAGCAGTTTCACCACCCCGTCGTCGGCGAGCTCAGCCTGAACTTCAATCGCCTGGACGTCGCCGCCGAGCGCGGGCTGACGCTCTTTGTCTATGCCGCCGAACCCGGCTCGCGCTCTGAGGAGGCGCTGAACCTTCTCGGCAGCTGGGCGGCCATGGTCCACTCTGATGAATCGGCGCGCGCGACCGAGCCAAGCAGCTGAGGCCGCCCGCAACACGTTCCCTCAAGAGCGTCCGCACAGTTGCTGCTGCTTCCATGCAGATCGGCACGGACGTCGGCTATGTGCGTCGTCCGGCGCGCTGCTTCCTTCGACTGCAGGAGGTCGTCTGCTCCGACGTCCACGAGACGCCTGCAAGTGACGAGTCAACGAGTGCGTCGCTTTCCGGCGGTACGGAGGCTGGGATGAAGGGCATGGCCACACGCCGGGCGACCAGCCGGGCGCAGCGGACCATTCGACGCCCGAGCCGGCGACGGAGTCGAAGGTTCATGATCAGGAGAACGTCCAGGTCGCCTTGGCCGTCCGGTTCTGCTGGCACCAACGGGGCCAGGTGGCCCTCGAGGCAGACCGCCGCTGCGCTTCCCTGACCTGCCTCGCGAGCCCGGCATATATCGGCTGGTGTTCCAGCACGTGCGAGGTCAGCACGTGTATGTCGGCGAAGCGGCAAACCTTCACCGCCGCCGCCATCGCTGTGGAGAACGCCGACAAGCTCCACAACCGGTGACCTTCTTCCTTGTCGTGCCGCTCGAAAGCGCCGTTGGAGCGCGACACCCCTATGACCAGGAGTTAGCTGAGGCGATTTCTGGTGCGAAGATGAGACGATGTCGGCAACGGCTAGGTCGCCCGTGGTGCGGCGCGGGAGAGTCCGTCGCGGCTGGAGTACGCGCGAGGCCCCGCAAATCTCTTGGAGGAGAATGGGAGGGCCCTGCTGACGGTGCCGCAGCACCTGGTATTGATGGTAGGCGCGAACGTCGAAGCGGTCCAGGTCCAGGGGTTGAACTCGGCGGGTTCGCCCGCTCTGCCTCGTCGGCATGCGTACTGCGAAGGCCTCGTCATGCCATCGTCATGTCCTTGGTTCGGAGCGGGCTGCGAGACGCTGGGCGATGGCGCTCACGTCATCGAGCTCACCTGCTAATACGGCGACGACCAGGTCGTACGCCTCGTCGTTGGTGAAGGTGAGCCGGAAGCCGTCCATGCCGTAGAAGCCGATGACGCTCGCGAGTCCCAGCCGCTTGTTCCCGTCGACGAGTGCATGGCTGCGAACCAGCGAGTGCAGCAGCGCCGCGGCCTTCTCGTGCAGGGTCGGATAGACATCTTCGCCGAAGGCGCTGGCACTGGGACGGGCGACGGCAGCCTCAAGCAAGCCAGCATCGCGTACCTCCACCGCGGGCAGAACACGCTCCGCGATGTGGATAAGGTCCTCAACGTCGAGGAGGATCAACGTCCGAGACGCTCGAGCGCCTCGGCGTACCGAGGAAGTTGCTCGTCGAGCACCTCGTCCAGCAGCTCTCGTCTGCTTGTCCGTTCGATGTACTCACGCACCGCCTGGCGTGCTACCTCTTGCATGGAGCGGCCTTCCCGTGCTGCACGGCGCCGGAGCGCTTCGGCGTCCTGCTCGTCCAGCCGCAAGGTCATGGCCATATAGAAACGGTATCACGACTGATACCAGCTCGTCGTGCTCGCGCCCGCAGCAGCAGCGCCGACGCGACGGCGCGGGGCTTGCGGGTACCGACCACGGTCCAACGTCCCCGCGACCCGCTCGTGACTTCGGACCATGCCGGGTTGTGCCGCGGTCGAGGTGCTGACGGTGGCGTCACCCTCCGTAGCCACCGATGAGACCGAGTGATCGCCTCCGGACCGACGCAAGACGCGCGGGGCCTCCTGCGATCTTGGCGGCAGTGCCCGACAGACGCGCGATATCGCCCGGGACGAGCGTAGTGTGCTGACATGTGCTCGGGCGTCCAGCTAACTGACTAACGGGCGTTCCGCGGTGGGTGATCTCCCGCCGCACCGCCGCACCGCCGCCCGGGCCACCCGGGTTCGTGAGGGACAGGGGCCCGCCAGGGTGCAGATGGGACGGGACGTGAAACCGTGTGACGTCCGCTGGCAGCGACCATCCCTGCAGCGGTCAACCTCGTATAGCCGCCGAGTGCGGCCAGAGACTCGGGCGCTTGATCGACCGAAGGAGGTGTTGATGACGTAATCGAGTCGCAAGGTCAGGTCAGGTCAGCCAGCCGGTGTAAGTCCGGTCCGGGGAGACACCTGGGTCCCTGGTAGCAATACCCCGGCGTCGGTCGCAAGGCCGCAGTCGTCGAAGCGGGGTGGCGCAACCGACCGGTCCGCAACGTGAGTGAAGCCTGAGCAAGCGTCGTAATCTCCGCCCGCCGCAAGGCGGACACGTGGGGATGCCGAGCCGCTGGCGCGGCGGTGAAGGCCACGGAAGACGTCGTTGGTCCAGGAGCCGACGTAGATGGATCCTCCGGCGCAAGGGGCGTGGAACGGTCGAAGGGTTGGCCTGGCAACTGGGGAGGCCCTCCAAGGCCCCGCCGCTGTGGGCGGCGGGAAGCGATGCGGCGCCTATAACCGGCAGAACCGGGAAGTGGCGCGGCGGCCGGCGGCCGCGGAGAGAGTCGGAGGGGGCCGTAGTACTGGTGATCTGGCGGACAGCACAACCGTCGGGGAGGGAAAAGCCCCTTCTTCATCGGGCCGCCAGCGGCCGAACCACAGCTCGTGGCCGGTCGCCAGCGGCGCGGTTGTGGCGGCCGCTTCGGCGGTGGCGAACGCACGGGCTAGGCCCAGCGGGGTGAAGACCCGGTCGTGCAGCACCTCGGCGAACCTGTGACCGGTGACCTGCTCGACGATGGCGGCGAGCAGCGTGGGACCGCGTTTGCTGTACTCCCAGAGCTCACCAGAGGCGGCGGCGAGCTGTTGGACATCAGGTCGCGGACACGCCACTGGAGCGCGTCGGGCGGGTCGTGGACCTCGACGGCGCCGACGCCGCCGACGGACGTGCGCAGCCCGGCGGTGTGGGTGAGGGGCTGCTCGACGGTCGCTGCCTCGAACCCTGCGGGGGGACGCTCGGCGAGGCGGGCCCGGTGAGGCCACACCGGCTCGTCCCAGCCCAGCTGTCGATGCCCGCGGACACGTCGCTGCGCACCTCCGCTGAGCAGGTGTCCGCCGCTGCAGCACCGCTCCACAAACAGCAACCGAGCAGCGCGACATGCAGCGCCCACCCGGACGCTCACGTGGCCGCGACGGCTCGAGGCCGGCGAGCCGGACGAGGCGCCGGCCCGCGGCGACATGGAACCCGGCGAAGGCGAACACGCCGACGGCTGCCAGGTCCGTGACGCCGGCGAGGACGGCTGCGGCGGCGGCGAGCCCGAGCACACCGAGCGCGATCGTCGGTCTGCTGACGCCCCGCTTGAACCCTGGTGCGGCGCGCATGGTAGAGCTCGGCGAGCGGTGCGGTCGCAACGTGTGGGATCGCCCCGGCGCCGAGCAGGCCGAGGCCGAGGACGCTCAGTCCGAACAGGTGCCGGGCTCGTCGCTCGCAGTGCCCGGTGCAGGGGCGTGGACGATCCACAACAACAGGACGGCGAGGTAAAGGGTGTTCTCGACCATCCGGGCCGGCCAGATGTCGGCGAAGGCGGTGAGCGACCGCTCAGGGGTGATGTCCATCCCCACGAATACGGCGACCACAACGAATGTGACGAGCATGAGGATGCTGCCGGCGACGCCGGCGCGGCCTCCGCAGCGCAGGATGCTGTCGTGTCGGGGTTGGGTGCGGGTGGGGCGCGGGTCATGCATCGAGGGCCTCCTTCATCCGCATGGGGCGACGATGACGGCGGCAGGCATCCCGCACATCAGCCTGCGGGCTCGACCTGTCCTGGCTGCAAGGAGGGCGTGAATCTCGTTCTTTCGGCTGATCCGCTGCGTCCCCGGGTTCCCTACGATCCGGTGATGGTCAGCCACGTACTGCGGACGCTTTGGGTCGAACAGCGCCCCGCGGCGCCACCCGCGCGGAACTGGCGGGACTGGACACTCACCGGGGGGCTCATGGCGGGCTCGGTGTCGAGCTCGCGTTGCGCGCCGACCGGTCGTGGGCCCCCCTCGTGCTGGGGACCAGTTTGGTGATCGCGGCCTCGCTGCTGTGGCGGCGCACCCACCCGCTGGCCGCGGTCGCCGTGGCGTTCGGCACGGTCATCGCGTTCGACCTCGCGCGCATCCTCACCCTCGACGCGACCGGGCTGATGAGCATCGCAGGACTGCTCGTGCTCCCCTACGCGCTGCTGCGGTGGGCTCAGGTCGCGAGGCCGCAACCGGGCTCGGGGTGATCCTCGTCTGGCTTGTCGTCACCCACCTCGCCGACCCAACCGAGACCGGCGAGGTGGTGGCGGGCTATGGGTTCTTCCTGTTCTCCGCAGCGCTCGGCGCGTCCATCCGCTTCCACGCCAACACCCGGGCCCGCGACATCGAGCAGGCCAAGCTGCGGGAGCGCAACGCGCTCGCCCGCGAGCTCCACGACGCCGTCGGTCACCACGTGTCCGCGATCGCCATACAGGCGCAGGCCGGCCGGAGCGTCGCCGCGACTCAACCTGACCGTGCCGTCGCTGCGTTGGCGACCATCCAGGAGGCGGCGTCACGGACGCTGGCGGAGATGCGCGCCCTCGTGGGCGTCCTGCGCGACGGAGCCGAGCCTGACCTCGCGCCCCCGGCGGGGGCGGTGGAAATCGCACGGCTCGCCCGCGGCGACGCCGCCGGCCCTCGGGTCGACGTGCAGCTGCCGGACGACCTCGGTGACCTCAGCCCCTCGGTCGGCGTCGCGCTGTACCGGCTCGCCCAGGAGTCGGTCACCAACGCACTGCGCCACGCCCGCGCCGCGAGCCTGGTCATCGTCCGGGTCACCGACGAGGGTGAGCAGGTTCGCCTGACCATCCGCGACGACGGCGCCCTGACCACGCCGGCGCCGGCGGGCTTCGGCATCGTCGGCATGACCGAGCGGGTGACGCTGCTCGGCGGGAGCCTGCGGGCAGGTCCCGGCCGAGGCGGCGGCTGGACGGTGGACGCGGTCCTGCCAAAGCGCGGGGTGCCGTCGTGACGGTCAGGGTGCTCGTCGCCGATGACCAGGACATCGTCCGCGCAGGGCTGGTGATGCTCCTCGACGCCCAACCGGACATCGAGGTCGTCGGCGAGGCAGCCGACGGCCGCCACGCAGTCGCCCTTGCTCGTCAACTCCGGCCTGACGTGTGCCTGCTCGACATCCGCATGCCCGATGGACGGCATCGAGGCGACCCGCCAGCTCGCCGGCCCCGCCGTCGCCGATCCGCTGGCGGTCATCGTCATAACCACGTTCGACCTTGACGAGTACGTCCACGCTGCATTGGAGGCCGGCGCCCGCGGGTTCCTGCTCAAGGACGCCGGACCCGACCTGCTGACCCAGGCCATCCTCGCCGCCGCCGACGGAGGCGCGCTCATCGCCCCGAGCATCACCGCACGACTGCTCGCCGCGTTCGCGGACGCCGCACGACAACCGCCCCCACAGCCGCTCGAGCCGCTCACAGCCCGCGAGGAAGAGGTGCTTCTCACCGTCGCTCGCGGCTGGACCAACCACGAGATCGCAGACGAACTGCAGATCAGCGTCAGCACCGTCAAGACCCACCTCGCTGCGCTCATGCGCAAGCTCCGCGCACGCAACCGGTCGAAATCGCCATGTGGGCATACGAGGCCGGCCGCATGGAAGGGGTAGCCCCCGGGCGCTCGTCTAGACGACTTCCCCCGGAGGGCGTAGGGCTGCAGAGGAATCGGGTGAGAACGCCCGGCCGCTGGTAGCGCCCGAAGCGCCCACGAGGTGAGCAGCGGCGCGGCTTGCGCGGCGGGTGGGCTCTGCCCGGACTTCATGCGCTGGCCCCCGCACCGCCCCTTCACCTCGCCCACCAGCCGGCCGCCGTGCGATACTGCGCTACGGACCGTGTGTGGCGGCGGGGTGGGTCGATGGGCGACGGTGGCGACAGCCTTGAGGCGGCGTGGGAGGCCTACAGCGCCCGCGACTGGGTGACCGCCCGGGATACGTTCACCGCCGCGCAGGAGAAGTCGGCCCTGTCGGCAGACGACCTCGCCGCGGTGGCGAACTGCTCGTGGTGGCTCGGTGACCTCGACGAGGCGTTGCGGGTCCTGCAGGAGGCCCACCGCCGCTACCTCGACGACCGGCGACCAGGGCCGGCGGCGCTCATGGCGATGGAGATCGGCTACACGTTGTCCTTGCGCCGTGAGGAGGCGCAGGCGACTGGCTGGATGAGCCGGGCGGCGCGCCTCCTGGCCGACCACCGCGACAGCGTCGAACAGGGCTACCTTGACTACGTCACCGGTTTCGAGTCCGCTTTCCACGGCGGCGACCTCGACGCGGCGCTCGTGGCGGCCCGGCGGGTGCAGGCGTCGGGACAGCGGTTCGGCGACCCGACGCTCGTGGCCGTCGGCGTTCTCGGGCAGGGTCGGGTGCTCATCAGGCAGGGCCGCGTCGGCGAGGGCATGACCTTGCTCGACGAGGCGATGGTGGCCGCGGTCTCCGACGACCTCGACCCCGGCTGGGCCGGCAACATCTACTGCCATCTCATGGTCGTGTGCGAGGAGATCGCCGACCTGCGCCGGGCGGGGGAGTGGACGGAGGTCACCGCTCGCTGGTGCGAGCAGATGCCGGGGGCGGGGCCCTTCATGGGCATCTGCCGCGTCCACCGTGCACACGTGCTGCAGGTACGCGGCGCGTGGCGCGAGGCCGAGCGGGAGGTGAGATTGGTCTGCGAGGAGCTCCCCCACTTCGACGTCGGCATCGTCGCCGAGGCGCACTACCAGCTCGGCGAGCTGCGGCGCCAACGAGGCGACCTCGCCGGCGCGGAGGCGGAGTTCCGCACGGGCCACCGCCTCGGGCGGGACCCGCAACCAGGGCTGGCTTTGGTGCGGCTGGCTCAGGGCCACACCGAGGCGGCGGCGACGTCCATCGCCGCGCGGCTCGCCACTGCCGGCGAGGATGTCCTCGTGCGGGCCCGTCTGCTGCCCGCGGCCGTGGAGATCGCGGTCGCCGCCGGTGACGTCGAACGCGCGCGCACGGCCGCCGACGAGCTGGGGCGCATCGCCGCCATCTACGCCACGGCCGGGTTCGCCACCCAGGCGGCGCACGCCTGCGGGCTGGTGCTGCTCGCCGCGGGCGACGCCGAGGCGGCACTGCCGAGGCTGCGGGAGGCGCTGCACAACTGGCAGCAACTCGGCGCCCCCTACGAGGCTGCCCGGGTACGGGTGCTGCTCGCCGGCGGGTACGACGCTCTGGGGGACCGGGAGAGCGCGACGGCCGAGCGCAACGCCGCCAGGGACACCGTCGCCCGCCTCGGTGCCGCCTGGCCGGCCAGCCCCCTGCCTGACCCGGCGCCCGCCCGGGCCGGTGCGCTGACGCCGCGGGAGGCCGAGGTCCTGGGGCTTGCGGCGTCGGGCAAGACCAACCAGCAGATCGCCGCCGAGCTCGTGCTGAGCATCCGCACCGTGGAGCGGCACCTCGCCACGGTCTACGAGAAGCTGGGCGTGCACGGGCGCAGCGCGCGCGCCGCAGCGGTCAGCCACGCGCTGCGCCAGGGCATCATCCCCTGACGATCTGGGCGGCAACACCCACGCAGCCACCGGCGGTTCTACGTAGTCGGGTTGCGTGCCAGCACGCAGGTCGCGCGCCCGTTCCCGCCGTACCGTGCGGGGCAGTCGCGGTTCGCCGGTCGCTCCGGCCTCCGGCGGTCCGCGACAGTCCAGCCGGAAGCGAGGAGCCGCCATGAGCAGTCCGCCCACCGTCAGCACCGGGGTGACCCGAATCGGCCGGCCGAAGGCGATCGCGACGCTGGTCGTCGCCTTCAGCGCGGACCCCGTGATCCGCTGGGTGTACCCACACACCGACCGCTACCTCGTCCACTTCCCCGAGCTGATCGGGCGTATGGGAGCCCCCGCCTTCAAGGCCGGTACGGCCGACGGGATCGGCGACGACGCCGGCGCGGCGCTGTGGGTGCCGCCGGGCCAACAGACGGACTCCGACGGCCTCGTCGCGCTGGCTCAGCGCAGCATCGACCCCGAGCGCCTCGATGCGGTGTTCGCGCTTCTCGCCCAGGTCGAGGAGCACCACCCGGCCGACCCGCACTGGTATCTGCCGTTCATCGGCGTGGACCCCCGCTGTCAGGGCCAGGGTCACGGTTCGGCGCTGATGCGGCAGGGGCTGTCGCGCTGCGCCCGTGACGGGCTGCCCGCCTACCTTGAGGCCAGCAGTGCGCGCAACCGCTCGCTGTACGAGCGGCACGGGTTCGAAGTCATCGCCGAGATCCAGGTGGCGGACTCCCCGCCGCTATGGCCGATGCTGCGCCCGGCGCCGTGAAGGGCCGACACCTCCGCACGACGGGAAACCCGAAAGCCAGAGGAGCCACACCAATGACCGTCCAAGACACCGTGACCGCACAGGACCCGCGGGAGCCGGAGCTCACGCCGGCGCAGGCCTACGAGCAGTACTTTGGCCCGGCGATCTTCCAGCCGCTGTCGCGGGTCGTCGTGGACCTCGCCGCGCCACGCCCCGGCGAGTGTGTACTCGACCTGGCCTGCGGCACCGGCATTGTCGCGCGTCGGGTGGCGCCGCTGGTGGGCGGTGCCGGCCGGGTGGTCGGCGTGGACGTCAGTCCCGCGATGCTCGCGGTCGCCCGGGCGCAACCGGCGCCGGAGGGGGCATCGATCGAGTGGCGCGAGGGTGACGGGACCGCGCTCGACCTCCCCGACGGCACGTTCGACGTCGTGCTGTGCCAGCAGGGGCTGCAGTTCTTCCCCGACCGGCCGGCGGGCGTGCGCGAGATTCGACGGGCCCTCGTCGACGGGGGTCGTGCCGTGGTGGCCGTGTGGCAGGGGCTCGACCCCCACCCGCTGTATGCGGCGCTGGCCGAGGCCGAGCTGCCGCACCTCAGGGCGCTTGGCACGGCGGTGACCGCCGCGGATCTGACGGCGCCGTTCTCCCTCGGCGACGGCGACGAGCTGCGGAACCTCTTCGCGGAGGCCGGCTTCAGCGACGTCGACGTCGTTTCCCGGTCGATCGAGGCGCGGTACGCCACGCCCGACCGGTTCGTCGAGCGCCTGGAGTTCGCCTACGCCGCGGTTGTGCCCCAGTTCGCCGAGGACCCGGAGGCGTTCGCCGCCTACCTGGAGGCGATCAGCCGGGAGACGCGGGAGACGGTCGAGCGCTACCGCCAAGGCGACTGGATCGTCGTGCCGATGCACACCCACATCGCGATCGCTCGATCCTGAAGACCGGCCAGTCCTGGACGTACTATTCCCGCTCGCGGTCGGACTCGAAGTGGCCGTTCTCTCCGCCATCCTCGCCCACCCGGGGGGACGTGGATCCCCGTCGGCGCCCTCGCTGGGTGCGGTGAAGATCGTCGCGTGCGTCAGCATACGAACCAGGCAGGCCACCGCGCTCGATGCCTGCGGGGAGGGACGCAACGCCGCGCCCGGCGGGGGCACCGCGCCCGTGCTCCTGCGCCTCGCCGCGGCACGGGGCCGCTGGCTGATCCCCCGGCCGGTGCGACTCCCGCGACGCACCGACATGTCGGCGGGGAACATCCGCGCTGCGCAGGTGCGCCCCCCGCCCGCTCGTAGCTGCGGTCCAGGAGATCCCGAAGACCGGCTAGCTCTTCGGGAGTCTCGAACATCGGCGTCTCCGGGTTCCTGAACGGTCTGCACGCGCGCCACGGGTGGCAGGCTGCCATGGCTCGATGCTCCATGTGTGGGACCCGACAGGGCAGGCCCTGCATATACGATGGCGCCCGGCTACCTCGCCGCTCCTGTCGCCGAAAGGGCGGTGTTGCCCCGCACGACGGTTCGTCTGATGGCCGCGTCGGTCGTCGCCGTGGCGGCGGTCGTGGGCGGCCATGCCCTCGTGTACGAGGTCGGCCCCACCGCGCACCTCCAGACGCACGCGCTCACCGAGGCGGGCCACGGGCACTGGCCGCTGCCATGGTTGGCCGCTTCCCTTCTTGCCGCCGTGGGAGCTTCGGCCTACGGGTTCACACGTGGCCGGCGTCGTGGCCGGTCCTCGTGGGGCGCGTTGTGGCCGCGTCTTGCTGCCGGACAGGTCAGCGGGTTCCTGCTGCTGGAAGCCGGTGAGCGCGTCGCCGCGGGGACTGCGGTGAGCGCGCTGTTCGACGAGCCGGTGATCCTCGTCGGCATCATCGTCCAGGTTGCGGCCGCCTGCTTCGCGGCCGGAGTGCTGCGGACCAGCGAGCGGGTCGCTGACGGGTTCGCACACGCCGGGAGCCCGGTCCGATTGCCTTCCGTCGTCGCCGTCGGCCGCCGCCCGGCGCCGTCGCTGCGCTCATCACGTCCCGACCGGACCGGTCTGACCCGAAGAGGTCCTCCCGTCCACTGATGGCCTGAGCCAACGTGGCTGCCCGGGGGCAGCGGCGTTCGTCGTGCGTTTTCGGACCGGCCACAGCACAACAGGGGAGACCAACCATGCCCAGATTCGTCATCACCGCGTTCGCCGTCGCCCTGCTTGTCGCGCTCGGGTCCTCCCCGGTCCTGGCGCATGTCACGATCAACCCTCAGGAGGCCGCCGCCGACAGCTACGCCCGGTTCGCATTTCGGGTCGGCCACGGCTGCGAGGGGTCGCCGACGACCGAGGTCGCCGTCCAGATCCCTCCTGGCGTCGTCTCGGTCAAGCCCGAGCTCGTGCCGGGGTGGGAGTACGAGACCGTCGTCGGCGAGCTGTCCGAGCCGGTGGAGCTGCACGGCGAGGAGATCACCGAGGGTGTGCAGGAGGTGCGCTGGTTCGGGGGCCCGCCCATCCCCGACGAGGCGTTCCAGGAGTTCGGGTTGTCGGTGCGGCTGCCCGACGCCGCTGGAGACATCCTGTACTTCCCGGTCGCCCAGAGGTGCGGGGAGGGTGAGCACGCGTGGATCGAGCGCCCCGACGAAGGCCGGCCTGACGAGGAGCTGGAGGAGCCGGCGCCCGGGTTGCTGCTGACGGCCGGCGGCGGACATGGCGGGACGGTCGAGGAAGTCACCGAGGTGGCCAGCGCCTCGGACGGCGAGGTCCTCGCATCGGCCGTGGCCGACGCGGAGCAGGCAGCGTCCCAGGCCCGGATCCTTGCCGTCCTCGCCCTTGTCGTGGCGCTGGCGGCGGCGGGTGCCGCCGTCGTGCGGGCCCGACGAAACTGACGTGGGCGAACCTCCGGGCGGGCGCCGCCTGCCCGCTGTCGGGATGCGGCCGCGCGCGCGTCTCACCCACGTCGCGTCGTTCGGGGCTGCCGCGATCGCCGTGGTGGCCCTCCTGGCCGGTCCGGCGATGGCGCACGCCGTCCTGGTGGAGGCTGCCCCGCCCGACGGCAGCGTGCTCGATGACCCGCCCCGCACGATCGAGCTGCGCTTCAACGAGCCGGTCAGCGTTCCTCCGGGCGGGATCCGCCTGTATGACGCGGCGGCCGACCAGGTGCCGCTTGGCGATGACCGTGGCTCGGCGCCGCAGGAGATCACCGTCCCCGTCGACGAGGTCCTCGAGGACGGGCCCTACATCCTCACCTGGCGGGTCGTCTCCGCGGACGGTCACCCGGTGCGGGGAGCCTTTCAGTTCTCCGTCGGTGGCGAGACGACGGTGGACGAGGGCACGTTCGCCGTGATCTTCTCCGATGCGTCCGCCAACCGCTGGCTGGTCTCGGGCGCGATCGTGCGCACCGGGGCCTTCATCGGCACGCTGCTCGCGACCGGTGTCGCGTTCTTCCTCGCCTTCGTCTGGCGTCGCCCTGCTCGGGGCGGCGCTGCCGTCACCGACGGCAGCCCGACGGTCGATCGCCGCCTGCGCCTGATGGCGGCATGGGCCGCGCTCGGGGCCGCGCTCGCGACCGTCGCCCTCGTCGGGTTGCAGTCCGGCAGCCTGGCCGACCGCGGCCTGACGGGCATGGTCGACCGGCAGGTTCTCAGCGAGATCGTGACGAGCCCGTTCGGACTCGGGATGGGCCTGCGCACCGTCGCGCTGCTCGCGCTCGGCGTCCTGCTCGCCACGTCGGCTGACCGGGTCGTGCAGGCGGCGGGGGCGGGCGGGGTCGCCGTCGCGTCCTTCGTGCTCGTCGGGCACTCCGCGGTGACCACGCCGCGCTGGTTCGCGTGGTTGGCCGACGTCGTCCACGTCGGCGCGGCCGCGGTGTGGTTCGGCGGCCTGGTGGCGCTCGGGGCGACCCTGTGGTGGCAGCGTCACGAGGAGGACGCTGGCACCTCCGTCAGCGCGGTGAGCCGCTACTCCCAGGCCGCTGCGGGCGCGCTGGCGGGCGTGGCGGCCACGGGGCTCGGACTGGCGTGGCTGGAGGTCCGGGCGCTCCGAGCAGTGTTCACGACCCCTTATGGGCAGGTGCTCGTCGCGAAGCTCGCGCTCGTCGCGCTGATCCTCGGCGTGGCCGCCTACAACCGCTACCGGCTGGTCCCCGCCGTGCGCGACGTCGAGCGCAGGTCAGCCGGACGGCGCCTTCTGCGTCGCACCGTAACCGTGGAAGCCGGCGTCATGAGCGCCGTGATCGCGCTGACCGCCGTGCTCGTCGCGCTCCAACCCGCACGGGAGGCGGCCGGGATCGGCGGATTGTTCACCGCCGACGTGCCCGTGACGGATGGTCTGACACTCAACCTCACCGTGGACCCCAACCGCGCCGGCGGCAACGAGGTGCACCTCTACCTCCTCGACCAGACCGGACGGCCGACGGACGCGCAGGACCTGACCCTGCGGTTCACGATGCCCGCCGAGGAGATCGGGCCGATCGAACGCCAACCGCTCGTTGCCGGCCCCGGGCACTGGGTCCATTCCGGCCCGGAGCTGCAGATTGCGGGCACCTGGCGGATCGAGGCGGTCGTGGCACTGTCCCGGTTCGAGCGGGAGAACGCCACGGTCAGCGTCACCGTCAATCCCTGACCGAAGAGCAGACGCCGGATCGTCTCCCCGCTCTTCGCCACCCTGCTGCCCTCTGCCCACCCTGACGAACCCGCGGTCGACCACCTGAGCGGCGCCGGCCACCTCGTGCCAACCGGAGGAAGCGGTCGCCCGCCGCCTACGCCCAGCCGAGGTCGTGCAAGGCGTCGTCGTCGATGCCCATGTGGTGGGCGAGCTCGTGCACCACGGTGATGCGGACCTCCTCGACAAGCTCCTCCTCGTCGCGGCACATCGCGCACAGGGGCATGCGGTAGATGGCGATGCGGTCCGGCAGCACCCCCGCGTAGTCGCCGCGCTCGGTGAGCGGCACACCCTCGTAGATACCGAGGAGGTCGGGCTCGGCGTCGTTGCGGTCTTCCACGACCACCGCAACGTTGTTGAACTGCTCCCACAGCGCGTCGGGCACGGAGTCGAGGGCTGCGTCGACGAGCTCGGAGAAGCGCTCCTCGGAAATGAGCTCCATGGCGTCTAGCGTACGCGTGTGCTCGACGTCCTCCTCCTGATCGGCGGCCTCGGGCTGTTGACGGTCGCCGCCGACCGATTCGTCATCGGTGCGGCGCGGCTGTCGACCGCCCTGCGCATCTCGCCCGTGATCGTCGGCGCCATCGTCATCGGCTTCGGCACGAGCACGCCGGAGTTCCTCGTCACCGTGCTGGCCACCCTGCGGGGGTCGCAGGACCTCGCCTTCGGCAACATCGTCGGGTCGAACACCGCGAACGTCCTGCTCGTGCTCGGAGCGGCGGGGGTCGCCCGGCCGCTCATGATCGGGGCCGCGACGCTGCGACGGGAGCTGCCCCTCATGCTCCTGGCGGTGCTGCTGCTCGCGGCAGTCTCCGCCGACGGGAGGGTGAGCGCCCTGGATGCTGCGGTGCTGCTAGCCGCGGCCGCTGCCGCCATCGCCATCATCGTGGTCGTCGGCCTGCGCGACCGGGAGGCGGCGAAGTCCCTCGCGGCGGAGGTCGCCGGGTACTCCGGGCAGGCTCCGCCGAGCGTGCCGCGCTCGGCCCTGCTCGCCGTCGTCGGGCTGCTCGGGACCCTGCTTGGCGCACAGATGCTCGTGAGCGGCGCCGTCGGCATCGCCCGCGCGCTGCGGGTCAGCGAGGCCGTCATCGGTCTCACGATCGTCGCCGTCGGCACGAGCCTGCCGGAGCTCGTGACGGCAATCGCCGCCGCGCGCCGCGACGAGTCCGACCTCGTCGTCGGCAACATCCTCGGCAGCAACCTGTTCAACTCCCTGCCGGTGGCGGGCGTCGCCGGCGCCCTCGCCACGACAACGCTCGGGCGCACCTTCCTCCTGAGCCTCGGGATCATGGTCGTCGCCTGCGGCCTTGCGGCGGTCCTTCTGCGCAGCGGCCGGCGGTTGGTCCGCGGCGAAGCCGCCCTCCTGCTCGTGGGGTTCGTCGCCGCCACGATCGCAGTCGCCTTCTTCTGACGCCCGCCTGCTGCGCTATGCTCGCACGGAGCTGGCGCAAGCCGGCTCGGCCGAGTGCGTGCGGGGTTGGCCGACCGCACACCCGTCCACGGACCGAGTGGGCGCGCCGGGGCGCAAGCCCGGCGGCACCGACGACGCGCGGCCGCGTCGAGAAGGACGATTCTTCCATGGCCGTGAAGATCCGCCTGCGTCGTGAGGGCAAGAAGAAGCAGCCGTACTACCGGGTGGTCGTGGCCGACGTCCGTGCACCGCGGGACGGCCGGTTCATCGACGACATCGGCTACTACCAGCCCCTCCACGAGCCCTCCACCATCTCCATCGACCGTGAACGCGCCCTGAAATGGCTGCGCAACGGGGCCCAACCCACTGACGCGGTCGTGAACCTCCTGCGCATCGAGGGCATCTGGGAGGAGTTTCGCCCCGGCGACCCCGGCAAGGACCGCAGCGCGAAGCGGGACGCGCTTGCCGCGAAGGCGGCCGAGCGCGAGAACGAGGCCCGACGGCGGGCGGAAGCCGCCGCCCGCGAGCGCGCGGAGGCCGAGGCGTCAGCCGCGGCGGAGGCGACGCCCACCGACCCCGACGAGGCCACCGTCGCCCAGGCCCGGGAGGAAGTCACCCAACCAGACCCCCTGCCGGCGGAGGACGCTGGCGCGCTGCCCCCCGAGGAGGGCGGGCAGGCCCCGGAGCCGTCGTCTGCGGAGGGCGCGACCACTGAGGAGGAGCAGCCGTGATGACCACCGAGGTCCTCGAGTATCTCGCCCGGTCGCTGGTCGACCACCCCGACGACGTGTCGGTCACGGAAGCCGAGGACGAGGACGGCGAGCTCGTCCTCGAGCTGCGCGTGCACCCCGACGACATGGGCAAGGTCATCGGCAAGCGCGGCCGCACCGCGAAGGCCATCCGCACGATGGTGAAGGCGGCCGGCACCCGCGAGGGCACCCAGGCCATCGTCGAGATCGTCGAATAGCGCCCGTGGCGGCCGAGGTCGCCGTCGGCGCCGTCGGCAAACCCCTCGGTCTGCGCGGCGAGGTCTACGTGCACCCCGACCCCGACCTCGGGGAGGAGTTCCCGCCCGGCGCGAGCTACACGGTTGCGGGGAGGTCGCTCACCGTCGCCGCGAGCCGCATGCACGGCAACCGCCGGGTCGTGCGGTTCGAAGGGGTCGACAGCCGTGAGGCCGCCGGGGCGCTGCGCGGCGCGGTCGTGTCGGTGGACCGGGAGAGCGTCGGGCTCGACGTCGATGTCTTCTGGGCCGACGAGCTGCTCGGCCGCGACGTCGTGACCGCCGGCGGCGAGCCCGTCGGGGTGCTCGTCGGCGTGGCCGACGGCGCCGCGCACGACTACCTCGTCGTCGCCCGCGACGGCGGCGACGACCTGCTCGTGCCCGCCGTCGACGAGCTCGTCGAGGTCACCGCCGACCGCATCGTCGTGCAGCCGCTGCCCGGGCTGCTCGGCGACACCGACGAAGCCTGAACGGACGGGTCGCGCCCGCCAGCCGGCGACGCGTGCCCGGCACAATGGACCCGTGCGCATCGACGTCCTCACCCTGTTCCCGGAGTACTTCGCCGGTCCGCTCGACGCCTCGCTGCTCGGGCGCGCCCGCAGGGCCGGGTTGCTCGACGTGCGCGTCCACGACCTGCGGTCATGGGCGACCGACCGCCACCGCACCGTCGACGACGTGCCCTACGGCGGGGGCGCCGGCATGGTGCTGAAGCCGGAGCCCTTCTTCGCCGCCGCCGAGGACCTCTACGGCACGGCGGAGGACCGTCCCCGCACCGTCCTCCTCACCCCGCGCGGGCGCCCGCTCGATCAGCCGCTCGTGCGCGACCTCGCCGCCGAGCGGGCCCTGCTCGTCCTCTGCGGGCGCTACGAGGGCATCGACGAGCGCGTCCACGACGCCCTGGCCACCGACGAGGTGTCGATCGGCGACTACGTGCTCGCCGGCGGGGAGGTCGCCGCGTGCGTGCTGGTGGAGGCGGTCACCCGCCTGCTGCCGGGGGTCATGGGCAACGAGTCGAGCTCGACCGACGAGTCCTTCACCGAGGGGCTGCTCGAGTACCCGCAGTACACCAGGCCCGCCGTGTACCGCGGCCTGGCCGTGCCCGAGATCCTGCGCTCGGGCGACCACGGCCGGGTGGCGGCCTGGCGGCGGGAGCAGGCTCGCCGGCGCACCGCCCTCGTGCGCCCCGACCTCTATGAGCGCTGGGGTGGGGCCGAGGACGAGCCGTGAGGTACGAAACCTACGTGCCCCGCGCCGGCTACCCGGTGCGGCCCCCTGACGCGAAGCGCGCGCGCGACCTCGACGACGACGTCACCGCGCCCCTCGACCGCCCCGTGCCGGCGTCCACCACTGCCCCGGTCTCCGCCGTGCCCCCCATGACCTCCACCCCGCCGGCCGTGAGCCGGCCGCCGGCCCCCCGGGTGCCCGCGGCGTCGCCC
>DATLGH010000046.1 GCA_035540635.1 Egibacteraceae bacterium
GCGTCGCCGGTGTCGTCCGCGGCCGCCAGCCGGTCAAGGACCCCCCGGCCCACCTCGGCCAGCCCGCCGGCGTCCAGACGCCCCAGCGACCGGGCGATGACCTCGGCCAGCTCGCTGGCGTCGAGCGCCTCGAGCGGCGCAGCGGCTACCTGGTCCGTACTCATGTTCGACAACCTACCAGGGGGGTGTGACAGCCACAGCCCGTATCCACACACCTGCCAGAAGATCTTTCTCCAGGATCCGTGGGTCTCTCCAGACCAGCGTCAGGTGCAGCGCTCAGCGGTCGGTGCGTGCGCCCAGGCGATGTCGTCGACGAAGATCGAGACGATGCCGGGGGAGCCCGCGTCGAAGCGCAGAGGCGCGCTGTCGGACGGGACGCCGGCGATGCGGGTCCTCGGACCCCCGTCGACCGAGAAGGTGACGGTCGCCTCGCCGGAGCCGATCCGGGCGTGCTCCACGACGAAGAACTCCGTGGTGCCGCAGACGGGCGTCAGGGTGTACGAGGGGCCGGTGAAATCCCGCAGGAGCATCGACGCGACCTGCCCCCGGGTGACGGGCCGGTTGGGCCGGAACGTGCCGTCGGAGAAGCCGCGCACGACGCCCCGCTCGGCCGCGAACCGGATGCCGAGCTCGTGCGGGTGGTCCTCGCCGACGTCGCTGAACACGTGCGTGGCGAGGGCGGTGCCGGTCAGCGACAACGTCATGGCGGACATGAAGGCGATGAGCAGGGTCCTGCGCATTGGGTCCTCCTCGGGGTGATGGGGAGACCACCCAACCAGAAGCAGCCCCCGGCCGCCATGCCATGGGCGGTTGCCCTATTGCGAGGTCGACTCGCCCGTCGTTGCGGTGGGCAGTGGGCCGGCGGCCCGGACGACCGCGAAGGCCATCCCGTCGTGGCCTTTCACACCGACCAGCTGGACGACCGCCGCGGCGACTCGCGGGTCGCCTGCGAGTGCTGCGTTGAATCGCTGAACGCCTACCGGCAGGGCGCGCGCCAGCCAGATGGTGCTGTAGCCGCCGAGCTCAGTCGGCGTCGGCGATCTCCGGGTCCCCGGCGAGCTCGACGCGGCTGACCGTCGGGTCGTCGGCGAGCGCAACGACCTCCCGGGCGCTGAGTGTGCCGCGCTCGGCTCCGGCGGCTGCGCCGCGGTGCACCACCACCATCAGGGCCGGCAGGTCGGGATGGCGCAGCAGCAGCGCGCGCAGCTCGCTCGACAGCGACGCGGCGACCTCGGCGGCGCGGGCGTCCTGGCGGCGGAGCTCGTCGGGGTCCGCCGCCGTCCCGGTGGCAACCGACACCGTCACCTCCCGGATCTCGCCGGTGCCCTCGTCGCGGACGACGAAGGTCTCGTGTTTCCCGGCGGGCACGAAGGCAAGCCGCAACGGGCGACGATCGAGCTCGACGAGCCGCTCGACCGGCCGCCCGAGGATCGCGGCGACCTGCGCGAGCGACACCGTCACTTCGCCCTCGTCCACTCCACCGGCTCCTTGGCGCCTAGGGACAGAGATCGTAGTGCGTGGTCCACGCGACGCCGTACCAGCTGGCGAAGGTGGACGGGACGCTGAAGCCGCGGATCTTGATCGTGTACGCACCGGGCTTCGTGACGGGGAACTCGACGAACTCGTAGCTCGAGTCCCACGAGGCGCCCCACCCCACGAGCACGCCATCCGGGTCGTAGACCCACAGGTCCAGGTCAGCGTCGAGCACGCTGCTCGTCGGGCTCCCTCCACTCGCGGCCACCTTGCTGTTCCAGGCCAGGGCGACGCGAATGCGGCTGGCGTTGCTGAAGCTCTGGACCTTCCAGGACTTGGTGAAGAACCCGCCGGAGAAATCGCCAGCCCGCATGAAGCCGTAGTCGTGGGCGCGGAACTGCGCCTTGCTGCCGGACTCGCGCCGGCCCGCGGTCCACATCCCGTAAAGCGCGTTGACGAGGCGGTCCCGTCCTTGCCGTCCGACCAGGTTGCGAAGCTCGCGCCGTCGGCGAGCTGGAAGTTCGCCGTGGCGAGCATGATCGCCCGAATCGCCTCCGGCCAGATCTTCAGGCTCGGATTGTGGCTCATGAGGACGGCGGCGATGGATGCGGCGACCGGCGTCGCGCAGCTCGTGCCGCCGAAGCTCGATCCGAGCAGCTCATGGCGGCTGCCCGGCGCCGCGATCGCCGGCACCTCCCGATCGCCATGGGTGCTCGTCGGGTTCTTCCACGAGCTGGAGGAGGCGATCGCGTCATTGCAACGGTCACCGTCGCCGTCGTTCAGGATGTTCGCGACGCCCATGACGTTGAAGCCCTTGCCGGACGCGTAGGCGTCGGAGGCGGCCTGGTTGCCCGCGGACGTGAAGATGCTCGGGTACGGCCAGCGCGTGGCCCAGTAGTCGAAGTAGACGTCGCGGCTGTGCAGCCCACCGCTCGTCTCCTCGGAGCCGAAGTGCCAGCTCATGGTCACAACGTTGACGCCCTGCCCGCGGGCCCAGTCGTAGCGGTCGGTGTAGGAGGAGGCGTTGGCGAGCAGGACCTCGGCATCGGGCGCGTAGCCCTGCCAGCTCCCCGAGCACCCGCCACCCGTGGTCCAGCGGTTCCCGATGATGCCGACGCTCTTCGTCATGTGGTCGTTGGCCGCTGCGGAGGCGTCCTGAGTGGCCACGATGTTGAAGCATCCGGCCGCCACGTTCGTCGTGCCCCCCTCGAGCACGGCGATGCGCACGCCGGCACCCTTCGCCCCGCTCGCGTGGACGGTGTTGGTCCGGGTGGTCGGCAGGGACTCGGCGATGGTGGGGTAGTCGGGAATCTCCTGCTCCGCGTCAAGCCCGATGAAGGCGATCCGCTTGTCCCGGCTGAGCTCCCGCACCACCCGCAGGGGCAGCTCCGTGCGGATGAAAGGTCCGGACGGCCGGGGCTGCGTGTCCTCGCCGACGTCGTAGCGCCGGAGGGTCTCGAGATGCGCCGCGGCGGTCTGCTCGGCGACCTGCTCCACGTGCCGCGCGGCCCGTTGGCTGATGTCGCGGAGCCGCCTCGCCGTGAGCTTGCTCGCGTCGATCTCCGTCTTGTCGAGGTCGACCGGGTGCTCGTCGACGGCGTAGCGGACGAGGACGGGAACCCGCTGGTCCTCCTCACCTCCGCGCTCCTCCAGCAGGTTGTGGAGCGCCTCCTGGAGGTTGCCATAGCGTTCACGCGCCGCGGCCTGCTCCTGCCGCTCCAGCTTTGTGAGGTCGACCCGCTTGCCCGAGGGGTCGAGCGCCACCTGCTGGCTCGTGCCCGACTCGCGGTCCGCGACCTTGTAGAGCCGCACATGGCTGCCGAGGTTCGGCAGCCTCACCTCCGCTTCGCCGAGGATGAGCAGCCGCTTGAGGGCGATCTTCGACGCTCTGGCGACGGCCCGTACCTGCTCCTGGGTCTGCTGGTCGAACGCCTCCGCGTCCTCGTGCTCGAACATCCCGCCTCCTGTTCCGCCTGGCAAACCCGTGCGCACGCCCCGCGGCGTGCAGTCGTCACGGCTTACCCAGGAGAGGAGCGCGGGCCCGGTCCTGATACGCACGCTCCCGCGGCGGGCGTCCGGAAACCCGGAGGCGGCAGGCGCCTTATTTGAAGCGCGCGGCAACGTCTCTGACCGTCACCGGTTGTGCTGGCGGCGTACATCGGCGAGTAGAGCCTTCGGGGAGACGCGAGGTGACGACCCATGTGGCCCGCCGGCTGGTGGTCCTCGTCCCGACATGGCTCGGCATCTCGTTGTTCACGTTCACGCTCGACAGCATGTCGCCGGGCGACCCGGCAGAGCCGAACCAGCAGCTCGACGAGCCGCCCACCTGACCAGGGGCCGCAGGCCCTCAGGCGGCGCAGACGAGGTGGCGCTCTTCGGGCTGCGCCGGGGGCTGCGCCGGGTCCTCGGGCGGTGGATGGACCGGCAGCCAGTGGCAGTCGTGGAGGTCCTCGGCGAGCGCGAGCACGACGTGGTCCTGCAGCCGGCGCAGCGCCTCCTGGCCGGCCCGGTCGAGGTCGTTGCCCAGCACCGCGAAGTGGTAACGCGCCGACCCCGGCCCGGCGACGACCCCCGACAGGGCGTTCACGTCGACGAGCGAGCCGGTCTTACCGCGCAGCCGGCGGTCGGCGACCGTGCCGACGAGGCGGCGCTGCAGGGTGCCGCTCTCCCCGGCGACGGCCATGAGGCCCTGCCAGTGCCCGCCGTAGTTGGAGCTGGTCATCGCCCGGTCGAGAGCCGCGAGGAACGCGGGTGACAGACGGTCGCCCCGGGAAAGGCCCGACCCGTCGGCGAGCACGGTGCCGGCAAGATCGAGGTCGAGCACCGACAGGGCCCGCTGCGTCGCGGCCGCCGAGCCCGCCCACGACGCGTCTCCCGCGGCCGCACCGACCGTGCGGAAGATCGCATCGGCGAGATGGTTGTCGCTGCGCTGCACCATGTAGCGCAGCAGGTCGGTCATCGGCGGGCTCCCGACCCTGGCGATCAGCACTGGCGCGGCCGGCGGGGCCTGCGTGGACCCCGCGCTGCCGTCGACGACCACCCCCCGCTCGAGCAGCAGACCGTGCAGGGAGGCCACCGCGGTCGCGGCCGGATCCGGCGCGGGTTCCGAGCGAAGCCGGCCGCCCTCGTAGAAGAGCACCCGGCCGCCGTCCGCGGTCAGGCCCGACGAGCGGCTCGTGTCGCCCTTCTCGAAGTAGCGGGGCAGCCAACCGGGGGCCTCGGGCTCGTGGGGGAAAAGCCGGGGGTCGCCGTAGACGCTGCCGGTGATGCGGGTGACCCCGGCCGCCACGACGCCGTCGGCCAGTGCCTCCATCGGCGTACGCGGCCGGTCGAAGCGCAGCTCGCCGTAGCGGGGAGTCCCAAGCGCGGGATCACCCGAGCCGACGAGCACGAGGTCGCCCTCGAGCACGCCGTCGGCCCCCGGGGCGGCGGTCGCGAGCAGCGGTGTCTCGTAGCGGAAGTCAGTGCCGACCGTGGCGATCGCCCCGGCGGCGACGACGAGCTTTTGGAGCGACGCCGGCAGCAGCTGCTCCTCCGCGCGGTGGCTGAACACCGCGGTGCCGTCCGCCGACAGCACCGCCACCCCGACCGTCCGCCCCTGCAGGCTCGGGTCGGCGACGAGTGCGGCGAGCCGCTCGGCGAGCGGCGCGTTGCTCGTCGTGGGTGGGGCCTCGTCCGCCGGTGGCGCCGGGGGCGGCAGCTCGTCGTCAGGCGGTGCCGCACCCTCCGAGGCATCCTCGAGCGTGAGCGTGAGCCCGCCGGCCGCCGCAGGCTCGTCGTCCGATCCCGCGGGAAACGGGCGCTGCTGCATCAGCTGGAAGAGGCCGGCCCCGAGCAGGAGCACGGCCGCGAGGAGGAGCCCGACGCGGGACGGCATGCCAGCCTGAGTGTAGTCAGCAGCCGCCGCGCATCGCCGCCGGGCTGCCTGCTCAGTGACGGGCGAACGTGGCCACGGTCTCGATCGCGGCGGTCTGGGCGAACTGGTCGACGGGGACGGCGCGGGCGAGGCGGTAGCCGGCGGCGACGAGCGTGCGCGCGTCGCGAGCGAGCGCGGCGGGGTCGCAGGAGACGTACACGACCGTGCGGGGACGCAGCGTGGCGATGCGACCGCACACGTCGCGGCCGGCGCCACGCCGGGGCGGGTCGAGCACCACCACGTCGAAGCCGGCGAAGCGGCGTCCCGACGTGGTCGCCCGGATCTCGGCGGTCCACCGGGTGAGCACCTCCTCGACCGGCTCGCAGACCACCGAGGCGGTCGTGGCGGCGAGGTTGGCCCGGGCGTCGGTGCAGGCCTCCTCGGAGCCCTCGACCGCGACGACCGTCGCGCCGTCGGCCGCGAGCGGTCGGCTGAAGAGCCCGACCCCGGCGTAGAGGTCGGCGACGGCGTCGCCGGGACCTACGTCGGCGCCTTCGCGCACGAGTTCCACGAGCGCCGCCGCGCCCGCGGTGTTGGACTGGAAGAAGCTGCCCGCCGAGACGCGGTAGGAGAAGCCGGCGACCCGTTCAACGACGGTCGGGTCGCCGCGGAGAGGGTGAGCACGCCCGGTCGTGTCGCGCAGGGCCACCGGCGTGTCCCCCTCGGGCAGCGGCGGCAGCGCCTGCGGTCCCGGCGTGACGACGAGGGCGGAACCCGTGCCCGCGAGGGCGGCTCGTACGCCGACCTCCTCGACGCCGTCCCAGCCGTCGCCGGCCTCGTCCCGAACGGCCTGGGCCTCGGGGTGGAGCAGGGGACAGCGGTCGACGGGCAGGACGTCGTGCGAGCCGGCGCGCCGGAACCCCAGGCGTCCGTCGGGGTCGACGGCGAAGCGCGCGTGGTTGCGGTAGCCGAAGTCGCGCACGCGGACCGTGTCGCTGACGGGCGGCTCGGCGATGCCGCCGATGCGCGCGAGCTGCTCGACGACGACGCGCCGCTTCAGCCGGGCCTGCCGGTCCGGCGCCACGTGCTGGAGCGCACAGCCTCCACAGCGGCCCTGGCCGAAGTAGGGGCAAGGAGGCGAGACCCGGTCCGGGGAGGGCTCGAGCACGGCGACGAGCCGGGCGCGGCACCACCGTGGGTGCTCCTCGACGACCTCGACGAGCACCCGCTCCCCGGGAACGGCATACCCGACGAAGCAGGCCTTGCCGCTCGGCAGGCGCCCAACGGCCTCCGCCCCGTGGGTGATCCCGTCGACGACGAGCTCGACGCGTTCGCCGCCCATGCGGGCGATGGTAGCGGGCGGGCCGCCGGCATCCCGCGAGAAAAAGTTGGAAGGCGATGCAGGAGCGGCCCTCAGCCGCGGCGAATACACCACCACACCGACAGCGCCGTCGGGACCCGGGCGCGGCGGCCCGGGACCGTCCGGCGCGCCATACCGTGCCGGTCGCGGCGGACCGGCACCACTCAGGGCCCCGGAGGGCGACCTCCGGGGCCCTGAGCTGCCCGCTCGCAGGTGAGCACGACCCACTCGCGCCCCTCCCGCAGCCGCGGGACGAGGCCGGCGTCGGTCAGCGCGTGCACCGCCTCGTGGGCACGCTCCCGGCTCACTCCCGACGCGACGAGCGTCCCCCCGGGGCCGAGGCGGGCGGCGAGGGCGCGCGCCACACGTGACAGGGTCGCGGTGTCGAGGTTGGCGAGGACGACCGCGAAGTGCCCCTCCAGCGTGTCGGCCGATCCAGCCCGCACGTCCACCGCGACGTCGTTGGCGGCGGCGTTCGCGGTGGCAGCGGCAACCGCCAGCGGGTCGACGTCGACGGCGACGACGGACGCGGCCCCGAGGCGTGCCGCCGCGATCGCGAGGACGCCGCTGCCGGTGCCCACGTCGAGCACGCGCGCCCCCTCGAGGCGCAGCGCCTGCAGGGTGGCGAGGCATCCCGCGGTCGTCTCGTGGTGCCCTGTCCCGAAGGCCTGCCCGGGCGTGACGACGATCTCGTTGCCGGCCCCCGTGGCGTGCCAGGGTGGCGTCACGACGAGGTCGCCGACGCGCACCGGGCCGAGGCGGGCCTTCCACGACTCGCCCCAGTCCTCGTCGGGGACAGGCTCCCAGCGCCCGGGGACCGGCAGGGCGGCGGGCCGGTGCTGGAGGTAGGCGCTCGCACGGCCGTCCTGTTCGACGAGCCCGAGCAGACCCGCCCCCTCGAGCGCGGCGAGGTGGACGTTCAGCTCGTCGAGCGTGCGGTCGGTGTGCAGGACCCAGGTCACCGCAGTCCCCGGTGGCTCGTGTCACGGCAGGCGGTCGAGTCGTGGCCCTTCTGTGCCGAACCGCCGGGTATGGTCACCAAGCTGGCTGGCCGGCGGGGGCTCGCCACCTGGCTGGCCAGCGGTCACCATATGCCCGCCGCGCGCTGGTAGCTGACCGGTCGCCGCCCGCGACGTCAGCGCTTCTCCTTGTGCTCGGCGACCTCGAAGGTCCAGAGCTCCGAGCCGGTCGCCGCGGGTCCCTGCGCCGCGTGCTGGGCGTGTCCCCGCGAGAACTGCTGGGACGCCGTCCATGCCTCGAACGACTCCCGGTCGTCCCAGCGCGTGTAGACGAGATACCGGTCCTGGCCTTCCACAGGCCGCAGGAGCTCGAACGCCTGGAAGCCGTCCATCGTGTCGACCTCCCCCGCACGCGCCGCGAAGCGCTGCTCGAGCGTGTCCCGCATCTCGGGGGGTACGGTCAGCGTGTTGATGGCGACGAACGACATGGGTACGCATCCTTTGCCGGGCCGGCTGGGTCGCCCGCAGCGTATCCCGTCGTCCGCGGAGGCCGGAAGGCAACCGAAGGATCCGCAACCGTGACCACCGCGCCGGAGGAGCTCCTCGCTCGCGCCACGCGCTGCGCGCTCGCCGCGCGCGGCGCCGACGGCCCGGACGTCGCCCCGATGGTGTTCTGGTGGGACGGTGCGGCGCTGTGGATGGCGGCCTCCGCCGCTCGCGTCCACGCCGCCGGCCTGCGCGGTGACCCGCGGTGCGCCGTCTACGTGCCTCCGTTGGCCGAGGGGGAGCCCGGTGCTGTCGCGCACGGCAGCGCGCGGGTGTACAGCCTCGACGACCCGGTCGGCCTCGTTCTCCACACCCCGGTGATCTCCGCGGCGATGGCTGCCCTCGCGGCCCGCAACGCCGGAAGCCTGCTCGGCTACGTGAGGGACGCCCCCCACCTGCCGCACCGCTGGTGGCCGGGGACCCGGGTGGTCCTGCGCGTGCCCGTCGAGCACCTCGCCGGCGTCGAGCCCCCCGCGGTCGCCGCCGGCGTCGCCCCCGCCCTGCCCACGGTGGTCCCCGCCGACGTACGGCGCGCCGTCGCGGGCGCGCGGCGTCTCGTGCTCGCCTACGCGGACGGCGATCTGCAGGTGACCCCGGCGGTGTGGGCGGCCGGCTACCGCCTCACGACGCCGCCGGCGCTGCGCCCCCCGCCGGGCGTGCGCGCGGCCGCCACCCTGGACGTGGCGTCCACCGCACGACCGAGGCGGGCGGTCGGGGTCACGGTGCTCGGAACCATCGCCCCCGACGGTCACCTGCGACCGGAGCGGGTGACCTCCTGGCACGGCTTCGACACCGCGACCGTCGCGGTACCGCGCCCCACGGCCGGTGGCGTCACCCTCCCCGACTGACGTGGCCGTGCCGACGTGCGTCTACCGGGTCGACGCCGACCTCGTCGAGCAGCTCGACGCCGCGCTCGGGCCGCCGCTGGACTCCTACGTGCGCGGCTGGCAGGTCTGGCTGGAGCCCAACGGGCCGGGCGGGGAGGTCCTCGAGTGGCGCCTCCACCCACCGGCCGGTTTCCTCATGCCCCGCGGCGTCAACCCCCACGACCTGTTCGACGTCGTCCTCCAGGGGTTGGCCGAGCGCGACGACGACTTCCCCGCCGGTCGGGAGCGCCGGCGCCTCACCGACGTGTGGGAGGTCCTCGAGGTGTTCCCCGCGTACGGCGACGACCTACTCCCGGCGGCGCTCGTCGACGCGGCCGCGGCGGCGCTCGGGGGGCCTCGGCCGCAGGTGGCGGGCTACGCCGACCACGCCCGCCTCGGCGACCTGTGGAAGGGAAGGCGGGGCGACTTCTCCGTCGGGAGGGCGCTCCTCGACACGCTCGACCCGGTGCCGTGATCCTCGACGTGTTCACCGGCTGCATCGGCGCGGGCCGGTTCGCCAGCGGGGACACGGTCGTCGCGGGGTGCTGGCGCTCCTCGCCCCTCGGGCGGTTCGTCGACGTGATGTGGGTCCGCCCCGACGGCGAGCGGGTGCTCCTCGCACCGTCGGCGGCGGCCGCCGAGCTCGTCGGGGGTCTCTACACCTTCGACCGGACCACCGTCGTCGCCATCTGCGGCGGGTGGGACGGCGGGGCGGTCGCGGTCGCCGCCGGGCCGGTGCGTCTGCGGCTCGTCGCCTCCGACCGGGACTGGCGCTCGTGGCTGTTCGCCGCCCGGCCACGCGCGCTGCGGCGCCGGCCGGCGTGGCTCACGCTCGAGGACCGCCTCGCCCGCCCCCTCGTCGGGCGTCTCATCGGCGGCGCCGAAGGGGTCCGCGCCGCGGGGGTGGCGCCGGGCGGGGCGCGCGAGTGGTACGGCGTGGACGACTACCGGGCGGTTGCCTGGGGGTCGTTGGAGGTCGCCGGGCGGGACGGCGGGGCGCTGCTTCCGCTGCCTGCAGACCTGGGGGTCGGGCTGTCGGCGTTCCCCACCCGGCCCGCCGTCGTCCACGTCGGGACGCTCGTCGAACGCAAAAGCGGCTAGCGTGGCGGGCGCATGGCACTCGACTCGGCGCTCATCGACGGCAAGCGGCTGCCGCTGGCCGAGGCGACCTTGCCCGTCACCGACGAAGGGGTCGCCCGCGGCGACGGCGCGTTCGAGACCGTCGGGGTGTGGGGCGGGCGGCCGTTCCGTCCCGACGCCCATCTCGCGCGCCTCGCCGCGTCGCTCGCCGCCATCGGTCTGCCTGCGGCCGACACCGCGGTGCTGCGGCGCGAGATGGGGGAGCTGCTCGAAGGCGTCGACGGCGACGCGGCCCTGCGCGTCTACGCGACCGGCTCCGGCACCCGCGTGCTGACCCTCACCGCCCAGCCGTCCCGGCTGCCGGCCCGCCACCTCGTGCCCCAGCCCGCCCCGTGGATACGTCCACTCGGCACCTACGGCCCGGCGGGCGCGAAGACCATGTCCTACATGCCGAACATGGCCGCGACGCGGGCGGCGCAGGCAGCAGGCGGCGACGACGCGCTGCTCGTGTCCCTCGAAGGTGTCGTCCTGGAAGGCCCGACGTTCTGCGTGCTGTGGGTGCGCGACGGCGTCGTCCACACACCCGCGGTCGATCTCGGCGTCGTGGACTCGGTCAGCCGCCGCGCGCTCGTCGAGCTCGCCGTGGAGGCGGGGCTCGACGCCGTCGAGGGCCGCTGGAAGCTCGATGAGCTCGCGGGCGCCAGCGAGTTCCTCGTCTGCTCGTCGGTGCGCCCGCTCATCGCCGCCCGTCTCGTCGGTGACCTCGAGCTCCCCGACGACGCGCCCGTCCGCGACCGGCTCGGCGCCGCGCTCGACGCCCGGCGCCGCGGCGGGTAGGCGACGTGGCGCCAGGGGGAACACCCGGGAGGGCGGCAGTGCGCGTCCATGACATCAGCGCGCCCCTGCGCGCCGACCTGCCCGTCTGGCCCGGTGAGCAGGGCATGCGACGCGACGTCGTCGCCGAGCAGCCCGAGGATCCCGCGACCGTCTCGAAGCTGTCGTTCGGTGCGCACACCGGCACGCACGTCGACGCTCCGGTCCACTTCCTCGCTGGTGCGGGGGGCATCGAGGCGTACGCGCCGGAGGTGTTCGTCGGTCCCTGCCACGTCGTGGACCTCCGTGCCGTCGCCGAGCGTATCCGCGCCGACGACCTCGAGGCGGCGGGGGTGCCGCCGGGCGCCGAGCGCATCCTCGCGCGAACCCGGAACTCGGGATGGAGCACGACCGAGACCGCCTTCCGTGAGGTCTACGTCGCCTACGACCTGTCGGCGGCCCAGTGGAGCCTCAGCCGGGGAGTGCGCCTCCTCGGCATCGACTACCTGTCGATCGAGGCGTTCGACGCCGAAGGGCAGGGGCACCCCGTGCACCGGGCGTTGCTCGGCAGCGGGGTGGCGATCCTCGAAGGCCTCGACCTGGCCGGCGTCGCGGCGGGCGTCTACGACCTCGTCGCCCTGCCCCTGCTCGTGCCCGGCTCGGACGGCGCACCTGCCCGCGCCATCCTCGTCGAGCGCTGATCACGCCCGCTCGGGGCCGGCAGAGCCCGCCGGGTACTCCCGCAACGGGGCGGCACCGTCGGCCCATGCGCCCAGCAGCGGGTCGACGATCTCCCAGGAGGCCTCGACCTCGTCGTCGCGTATCGACAGGGTCGGGTCGCCGTGGAGTGCGGCGAGCAGCACGCGCGCGTAGGCGCCGAGCGGCCCCGTCGCGAGGTCGCGGTCGAGCTCGATGCGCTCGAGCTCGTAACGTTCGCCGGGCGCGTTCACGTTGACGGCGAGCGCGAGCCGCTCGGGCTCGAGCTCGAGGCGCAGCACGTTGGGAAGGTCGGGGGCGGCGGTGAAGGTTCCGTGCGGAACCGGCCGGAACGTGACGAGGACCTCCTTGCGGTCCCGGGCCAGGGCCTTGCCGGTGCGCAGGACGATCGGCACCTCCGACCATCGCCAGTTGTCGATCCGCAACTCGATCTCGGCGAACGTCTCGGTAGCCCTCGCCGCGTCGACCCTGCTGTCCTCCGTGTAGCCGGGGACCGCCCGGCCGCCGACGGTTCCGGCGGTGTACCGGCCGCGCACCGCGCGCTCGGCGGCTGTGCGGTCCGGCGGGCGGACGTCGCGCAGCAGCTGGACTTTGCGGTCCCGGAGCTCGCGGGGGGCGAGCGACGCGGGCGGCTCCATGCCGACGAGGCACAGGAGCTGGAGGAGGTGGTTCTGGATCACGTCGCGGACCGCTCCCACGTCGTCGTAGAAGGCACGACCCTCCACCGTCAGCGTCTCGTCCCACACGATCTCCACCCGCTTGACGTGATGGCAGTTCCACAGCGGTTCGAGCAGACGGTTGCCGAAGCGCAGCCCGAGCACGTTCTGGACCGTCTGCATGCCGAGGAAGTGGTCGATGCGGAAGACCCGGCTCTCGGGGATCCGGCGGTGGATCTCCTCGTTCAGCGTGCGCGCGGAGTCCCGGTCGTGACCGAAGGGCTTCTCGACGACGAGCTGGGACCCGTCGGGAAACCCCGCCTCGGCGAGCGCCGCAGCAGCCGCGCCGAAGACGTGGGGCGGCAGGGCGAGATACGCCAGGAACGGTCCGCGCTCGGGTTCGGTCGCCCGCGAGACGTCACCGGCCTCGGTCGCGTCCGCGCGGACGTAGCGAAGTCGGCGGAGCAGCCGTTCGGTCGCGTGCGGGTCCGCGTCGGGGACGTGGCGGTCGAGCGCGTCGGCGATCGTGCCGCGGTACTCGTCGTCGGTGAGGTCGTCGCGGCCCGCCCCCGTGACGGAGAGCTCCTCGGGGACCGCGCGCGCCGCGTGGAGATCGACGAGCGCCGGCGCGAGGTAGCGGCGCATGAGGTCGCCGAGCGCTCCGAAGACGATGACCCGGGTGATCATGCGTGGGCCCGCCGGCGCCGCTCTGCCCGAGCGAGGTTGAAGCCGCTGGCGATGACGCCGATGTGGCTGAACCCCTGCGGGAAGTTGCCGAGGAAGCGTCCCGTCGCGGGGTCGACCTGCTCGGGGAGCAGGCCGAGGGGGCTTGCCCGGGCGCAGAGGGCGGCGTAGAGGTCATGTGCCTCGTCGAGGCGTCCCTGATGCGCGAGGTTGTCGACGAGCCAGAACGAGCAGAGCAGGAACGCGCCCTCCTCGCCCTCCAGCCCGTCGGGCGAGACGTCGGCGCGGTAGCGGTAGAGCAGACCCTCGCCGGCGCCGAGCTCGCGGGCCACGGCCTCGCAGGTCCGCACCATCTTCGGGTGACTGGCGGGGACAACCCTGCGCAGCGGCAGCGACAGGAGGCTCGCGTCGAGGCCCCCGCCGCCTATGTGCTCCGTCAGCGACTGGCGCTCCTCGTCCCACGCGCGCTCGAGGATGGTCTCGCGGATCCGATCGGCGGTCTCGCGCCAGCCCGGGATGTCCCCGTCGAGGCCGTGCGCCTCCGCGAGCGCGGCACCGCGGTCGAGGGCGACGTGGCAGAGGGCCGCGGAGTAGGTGAAGATGCGCCCATCCGTGCGGACCTCCCAGATGCCGTGGTCGGGCTCGTCCCACACGGCGCCTGCCCATTCGACGAGGGTGCGCAGGCTCCGCCAGAGGTCGGCGTCGACCTCCTCGCCCCCCCGCGCCCACTGGTACGCGCAGTCGAGCAGCTCTCCGTACACGTCGTTCTGGGACTGGAAGGCGGCGCCGTTGCCCCAGCGCACCGGCGAGGACGCCCGATAGCCCTCGAGCGCGTCGTCCTCCCGCTCCTGCGGGCAGACCTCGCCGTCGATCGAGTACATGACCTTCGGCCCGTTGTGGCGCTCCGCGGCGTCGAGGGCCCAGCCAAGGAACGCGCGGGCCTCGTGTGACAGCCCGATCCGGCGCAGCGCGTACACGCTGAAGGCGCAGTCGCGTACCCAGGCGTAGCGGTAGTCCCAGTTGCGGACACCGCCGATGGTCTCGGGCAGCGACGACGTCGGCGCGGCCACGATCGCCCCGTTCGGGAAGTGGTCGAGGAGCTTCAAGGTGACAGCGGAGCGTCGCACGAGGTCTCCTTGCGGCCCGTCGTAGGAGACGTGTCGCACCCAGCGCGTCCACGCGTCGACGGTCGCGCCGAGGATCTCATCGGCATCCGCGCGCTGGTGCCGGCTCGGGCGGTGTCCCCAGCGCAGGGCGAGGTCGACGCCGTCGCCCTCCTCCAGGTCGATGACCGTTCGCAGGCCGTCGAGCTTCCGCGTCGCCTGTGCGTTGAGGACGAGGTCGGGTTGGCGGAGGCAGGACAGCCGCAACCCGCCGCCGAACGGCTCGACCCGGGCCCCCCCGTACGGCTCGATCGCGACGACGACCCGCGCCCGGCCGGCCGTGGCCCGCACGCGGCGGACGAGCTCGCCGCGTGCGGCGGGCACGTCCTCGGTGAGGTCCGCGCCGGCGCGCAGGGTGAGCGCGTCGGTCACCGCAACGGCGCCTTCGGGACCGTTCATCTCCGTGAGGAGGACCCCGGAGTCGCCGACGTAGCGCTGCCGCGACTCCCGCAGGCCCTCAGGCTGGACGGTGAACGCCCCGCCCCGCCTACGATCAAGAAGGCTACAGAACAGCGGCCTCGCGTCGAACCGCGGCACGCACAACCACGAGACCGCGCCGTCGCGGCCGACGAGCGCGGCTGTTGCCCCGTCGCCGATGAGCCCGTGGTCTTCGATCGGCAGGTAGCCGTCGAGCCTGTCGATCGGCCGGTAGCCCACTTGCCGTGGGATGGTCATCCGTCTGCGCCGGCGACAAGCCCGTCGAGGGCCTCGTCCCGCTGGTGGACCCGGGCGCCGAGCGCGGCGGCGAAGCGGCGTGCCCAGCGCAACGTCTGGTAGGCCCAGGGCCGGATGGGATCGAAGAAGAAGCGCACGGCGTCGGCCATGTGAGGGTTCCTCATTTCCGGTTGTGCGTCGGTGTGCAAGGCTTGGGCTGCTGCACTGCCACTCTGCCCAGCACGCGCGACCAAGGACACCTGCGGTGAGCGACCGACCATCCTGGGGGGCGCCGGACGCGCCCGACGCCGAGGGCCAGCCGCCCGACGACGCCTGGGTCCCGCCGGGCGAGGTCCGCGAGGGCAGCGCCGACGACGCCCGACCCACGGACGTGCCGGCCGTGGACGACGACCCGCCACGCCTGCCGCCGCCGCCCGGCCAGCCCGCCGCAGACCCCAACAGCGTCGCGGTCGACCGCGCCGGGCTCAGCCACGAGGCGGCCGACTGGCTGCGGCAGGTAGCCGCCCAGGTCGAGCCGCGCCTCGACCGGGTCGCGCCCAGCTGGCGGGGGTCGCCGAACGCGGGCGCGGCGCGGGCATGCGCGTTCGGGCTGCTGCTCGGATACCTCTCCCGCACCTACCCGCACGCGCGGGGCGACCTCTCGCGCACGGCCGAAGCCCATCCGAGCTACACGACGCTGCAGGCCGGCAACCGCCTCGCGACGCTCGAGCAGATGAGCGCCGACCCGCAGCGGATGACCGCATGGCTCGGGCCGCTCGTCGACGTCAGCGACCCGCAGCGGATGCGGAGGCTGCTCGACTGACCGGCGGCGCCTCGACGTGCTGCTTGCGGCGGCGCAGGTGGCCGACCGCGCGGGCGAGGCTCGCGGCGACGGGGACGGCGAGGAACGCACCGAGCACCCCCTGGACGATTCCGCCCGCGGCCAGCGCCAGGATGACCGCCAGCGGATGCAGGGCCGTGGCCTTGCCGAGCACGAGGGGGGCCAGGACGTTGCTCTCGATCTGCTGCACCGCCACGACGATGGCGAGCACGGCGAGCGCGATCGCGAGGCCCCCGTCGGCGAGCGCGACGAGCACCGCGACCGTCCCCGACACGAACGCGCCGACGATGGGGAAGAGGCCGCCGACGAACACGAGCACCGCCAGCGGCAGCGCTAGGGGGACGCGGAGCAGGGCGAGTCCCAGGCCGATGAACACCGCGTCGACGAGCGCGACGAGCAGCTGACCGCGGAAGTAGGCGCCGATCGTCAGCCACGCGCGGGTGCCGATGGCTTCCGCGTCCTGGCGCATGCCGTCGGGGAACAGCTGGTTGAGCCAGGCGGCGATCCGCGCGCCGTCCTTGAGGTAGAAGAACAGCGCGACGAGGCCGAACAGCAGGCCCGCCAGGCCCTCGGCAACCGCGGCCGCGACGGTGCCGACCGCCTGCTGGCCGAGGGCGATGAGCTGCTCGCGTCCCGTGTCGAGCAGGTCGGTGACCATCGCGGGGTCGACACCGAACGGGCCGGCCTCGAGGAACTCCTCGAGCTGGACGATGCCCGCCTGGATCGACGCCGTGAGCCCGGGGATCTCGGCGGCGATCGCCGGGGCCAGCAGGCGCACGCCACCGGCCATGAGCCCGATCGACCCGACGATGACGAGCAGCGCCGCGACGGCCGGCGGGACCCGACGGCCGACGAGCCAGCGCATCACCGGTGACAGCAGTGCGGCGGGGAAGAGCGCGAGGATGAGCGGCACGACGATGACGCGCAGCTGGTCCATGACCTGGCCGACGCCCCGGAGCACGAAGACGAGCCCGATGACGGCCCAGGCGTAGGCACCCGCCCGCACGAGCGGGTGCCGCCAGATCGGCTCCGGCTCGCGGTCGGACGGCGTGGCGGCCGGCAGCGCGTCCTCGTCGGGCTGCGGGTCGGGGGGACGGCGCGACGCGGCGGGAGCGCGGGGCGACTCGGCCGGCTCCGGACGCGACGCACCCTCGCGCGCGGGGGGCCAGGCGCGGCGCAAAACCCTCCGGAGGCGCATGTGCTAGTCCTGCGCGGTTGGCAGGAGCGCGACCTCGTGCGCCGCGACGTGCGGCGGCTCGGCGAGGACCCGCACGACCTGCCGGGCGACGTCGGCGGGGGCGAGGCCGATCTCCTTCTGCTTGCGCCCGACCCGCTCGCGTGCGGCCGCATCGGGGGTCGCCGCGCCGAGCTCGGTTGCGACGAACCCCGGGGAGATCATCGCGACGCGGATGCCCTGCGGGTGCAGCTCGCGCCGCAGGCCCTCGGTGATGGCATGGACGGCGTGCTTCGTGCCGGCGTACACCCCTGCGGCGGCGTTGGGGACCCGCCGGCCGGCGAGCGCGCCGTCGCCGTCGTCCACGTGCTCCCAGGCCTCCCTCGTCGGCTCCCCAAAGCCGTCACCATAGTGCGCCGGCCGCCGGCTGTCCGAGAACCACCCCGCGCCTCGTCACGGGGCGTCGAAGTGGCTCCTCAGCGCGGCGATCATCGGGGCGACGTCGGCGGCTGCGGCCTGCTCGCGGATCGAGTGCATGGACAGCAGCGGCGCGCCGGCGTCCACGGTCGCGATCCCGAGCCTCGTGGCGGTGAGCGGCCCGATCGTCGAGCCGCACGGCAGGTCCGCGCGGGTGACGAAGTGCTGCAGCCCGACGCCCGCGTCCGCACAGCGCGCCGCGAACCACGCCCCCGAGCCCGCGTCGGTCGCGTAGGACTGGTTCGCGTTCACCTTCAGCACCGGCCCGCCTCCGAGGCGCGGGCGGTGCTCCGGCTCGTGGCGCTCGGCGTAGTTGGGGTGCACCGCGTGGGCGGTGTCGGCGGACACGAGCCGCGAGCGCGCACCGGCCATGGCGATCGTCTGCGGGTCGGCGTCCTCGCAGGCCGCGACGACGCGCCGGAGCACGTCCTCGAGGAAGGAGCCGGCGGCTCCCTCCGCCGACGACGACCCGACCTCCTCGTGGTCGTTGGCGACGAGCAGCTGGGTGTGGGCGGCCCCACCGCCGTCGGCGAGCGCGGACAGCCCCGCGTGGCAGGAGGCGAGGTTGTCGAGGCGGGAGGCGAGCACAAATCTTTCGTCGGCGCCGCCGGCCGCCGCCGGCTGGGTGTCCGCGGTGACGAGGTCCCAGCCGAGGACGGCGCCCGGCTCGGCGTCGACGTGCCACCCGAGCGTGTCGACGAGCCGGGGACCGTCCGCGTCGTCCGTCGACCAGACCGGGACCATGTGGCGCTGCGGGTCCAGTCGCAGGCCCTCCTCGCGCATCTCGCGGTAGAGGTGGATGGCGAGCGATGGCACCCGCAGCGGCGCGCCCGGCAGGCGCACGAGCCGGTTGGCGAGCGAGCCGTCGGCCAGACGGACGGTGACGCGCCCCGCGAGGGTGAGGTCACGGTCGAGCCAGGTGTGGAGCAGGACCCCGCCGTAGGGCTCGACGCCGACCTGGTGGTAGCCGTGGCGGCGGACGTCCGGAAGGGGGCGGACCTTCAACGCCGGGGAGTCGGTGTGCGCCCCCACGAGGCGGAACCCCGCGGCGCTCGGCGGGGCGGACCCCACGCGGAACGCCGCGATCGACCCGCCGTCGCGCACGACGTACCGGCACTGGCCCGGCGAGAGCGCCCAACGCTCCGTCTCGTCGAGCGGCGTGAACCCCGCCGTCTCGAGCCGCCGCGCCATCTCGGCGACCGCGTGGAACGGCGACGGGCCCGCGTCCGCGAACGCGAGCAGGTCCTTGGCGTGCTCCATGGCGTCGCTCACTCCCGTGATGGGACGACGGGCTACAGGCCGGCGAAGGCGCCGTCGAGCAGCTCGGCCTGCTGTGCCTCGTGGACGGTGCTCGAACCGGTGGCCGGACTCGGGCTCTCCGGCCGCGAGACGTGGCGCAGCGTGTAGTCGTCGCGCAGCAGCCGGTGCAGCCGCCCGTGCGCGAACGGCCACGGGCCCATGTTCTCGGGCTCGTCCTGGACCCAGAAGACCTCGCTCGCCGACGGGAAGCGCTCGAGGGTCGTGCGGATCGCCTCGGTGGGGAAGGGGTAGAGCTGTTCGACGCGGACGACGGTCGCGGGGGCGCCGCCGTCGTCGCGGCGGGTGGCGAGGTCGAAGGCGACCCGCCCGCTGCAGAGCAGCACCCGGCGCACCTCGCCGGGGGGCGGCCCGCCGGGCACCGGCAGCACCTCCTCGAAGGAGCCCTCGGTGAACGCCGAGGCGGGGCTTGCCGCCGGTTTCGCCCGCAGCAGCCCCTTCGGCGTGAACACGACCAGCGGCTTGCGCACGTCGCGGCGCATCTGGCGGCGCAGCAGGTGGAAGTACTGCGCGGCCGTCGTCGGCTGCGCCACCTGGATGTTGTCGGCGGCCGACAGCGTGAGGAAGCGCTCGATGCGGCCGCTCGAGTGCTCGGGGCCCTGGCCCTCGTAGCCGTGCGGCAGCAGCAGCACGAGCCCCGACGTCTGCCCCCACTTGTCCTCGGCGGCGACGATGAACTGGTCGATGATGACCTGCCCGGCGTTGACGAAGTCGCCGAACTGCGCCTCCCACAGCACGAGCGCGTTCTTGCGGAGCACCGAGTAGCCGTACTCGAACCCCATCGCGGCGAACTCGCTCAGCGGCGAGTCGTACGCCATGAAGGGCGCCTGTGCCTCGTCGAGGTGGGCAAGGGGGATGTACTCTTCTTCGGTCTCGTAGTCGATGAGGACGCTGTGGCGATGGCTGAACGTGCCACGGCGCGAGTCCTGGCCGGAGAGGCGCACCGGCACCCCCTCACGCAGCAGCGAACCGAAGGCCAGCGCCTCACCCATTGCCCAGTCGACCTCGTCACGGTCGAGCAGGCCGCGGCGCCGGTCGAGCTGGCGGGCGAGCTTGGGGTGGATCGTGAACCCGTCCGGCACGCTCGTGACCGCCTCGACGACCTGCTTCAGCACGTCGAAGCCGACGCCGGTCGCGACGTGCGGGCGGGTCGCCATCGGCTCCGGGCGGCGCAGCCGCTCGATGCGGGCGGGGGTCGTCGTCTCGCGGGTCTCCTTGAGCGCCGCCTCGAGCCGGTCGCGGAAGTCGTCGAGCGCCCGCTCGGCCTCGTCGAGGGTGAGGTCCCCGCGGTTGACGAGCTCCTCGGTGTAGACCTTGCGCACGCTGCGGCGCTTGTCGATCGCCGCGTACATGGTCGGCTGCGTGTAGCTCGGGTCGTCGCCCTCGTTGTGGCCGTGGCGGCGGTAGCAGATCATGTCGACGACGACGTCCTTGCCGAAACGCTGGCGGAACGCGAACGCAAGCCGCATGACGCGCACGCAGGCCTCGGGGTCGTCGCCGTTCACGTGGAAGATCGGCGCCTGGACCATCTTCGCCACGTCGGTCGCGTACTCGCTCGAGCGGCTCTGGTGGGGGGCCGTGGTGAACCCGAGCTGGTTGTTGATCACGAGGTGGACGGTCCCGCCGGTGCGGTACCCGCGGAGCTGGCTCATCGACAGTGTCTCGGCGACGACCCCCTGACCCGCGAACGCCGCGTCGCCGTGCACGAGGATCGGCAGCACCGGGGCGCCGGCCGCGCGGGGCGCGCCGAGCTCGTCGAGGCGCGCGCGGGCCATGCCGACCACGACCGGGTCGACCGCCTCGAGGTGGCTCGGGTTGGACGACAGGGTGACGGTGATCGCGTTGCCCGCCGGCGAGGTGTGCCGCCCCGACGAGCCGAGGTGGTACTTCACGTCGCCGGATCCCTGGACGCTCTCGGGGTCGATGTCGCCCTCGAACTCACGGAAGATGCGGTCGTAGCTCTTGCCGAGGATGTTCGCGAGGACGTTCAGCCGGCCGCGGTGCGCCATGCCCATGACCGCCTCGCTCACCCCGTCGTCCGCGGCGGCGGACAGGACCGCGTCGAGCATCGGGATGGCCGACTCGGCGCCCTCCAACGAGAAGCGCTTGTGCCCGATGTACTTGGTGTGGAGGAACTTCTCGAACGCCTCGGCGGCGTTGAGGCGTTCGAGGAGGTGGCGTTGGTCGGCGACGTCGAGCTCGGTCGGCACACCTTCGATGTGGCTTTGGACCCAGGCCTTCTGGTCAGGCTCCTGGATGTGCATGTACTCGACGCCGACGGTGCGGCAGTACGCGTCGCGGAGCACGCCCAGGATGTCGCTGAGCTTCATCCGGTCGTACTCGTCGCCGTCGGCGCGCAGGCCGCCGAGCCCGCCGGTGGCGAACTCGCGGTCGAGGTCCCAGATCGTCAGACCGTACGTCGCCGGGTCGAGCTCGGGATGCACCCGCCGGAACGTGTGCGCGAGCGGGTTGAGGTTCGCGATGAGGTGCCCGCGGACCCGGTAGATGTTGATGATCTGCTGGACGGCGACCTGCTTTCGCGCCCGCGAGTCGCTGCCGTCGGCAGCGATCCCCGCGTTGTCGTCGCGGCGCCAGCGGACCGGCTCGTAGGGGATGCACAGGCTCGCGAAGATCTCGTCGTAGAAGCCCTCCTCGCCGAGCAGCAGCTCGTGGACGGTCCGGAGGAACATGCCCGACTCCGCACCCTGGATGACTCGGTGGTCATAGGTCGAGGTGAGCGTGATGACCTTGCCGACGCCGATCTCGGCCAGGGCACGCGGGTCAGCGGCCTGGTACTGAGCGGGGTAGTCGATGGCCCCGACGCCGACGATGACGCTCTGCCCCGGCATGAGCCGGGGGACGCTCGCGACCGTGCCGACCGTCCCCGGGTTCGTGAGCGTCGCGGTCGTGCCCGCGAAGAGGTCGGGGGACAGGTCGTTGTTCTTGACCCGCCGGATCACGTCCTCGTACTGGGAGAAGAAGCCCGCGAAGTCGCAGCTGTCCGCCTCCTTGATGTTCGGCACGAGCAGGATGCGCCCGTCCTTGCGCTCCACGTCGACCGCAAGCCCGAGGTTCAGGTGATCGGGCCGGTACGCGTAGCCCTTGCCGTCCGCCTCGTGGTAGCTCGTCTTCATGACGGGCATGCGGACCATCGCCTGCACGACCGCCCAGCCGATGAGGTGGGTGAAGCTCACCCTGCCGCCGCGGGTGCGGCGCAGGTGGTTGTTGAGGATCCTGCGGTTGACCTCGAGGAGCTTCGCCGGCACCTCCCGGATGGACGTCGCCGTCGGCATCGCCCGGCTCTCGTTCATGTTCTCGGCGATGACGCCGGCCACGCCCCGCAGCGGCTTGGCGCCCTCGGGCACCCGGGGCTCCCGCGTCGCGCCGGCGTCGCTGTCGGCAGCGGGCTCCGTCGGCTGCGGCCGGGGCGGGGCCGGGGGCGCCTCGGTGGACGCCGGCGCGGGCGCCGTCGCGGTGGCGCTGCGCCCGTTGCCTCCCCGCGCCGGCTGGGATGCGGCTGGGCCGTGGCGACCCTGCTCCCACTGGGGGGTGTAGTCGGAGAAGAACTCCTTCCACGACTCACCGACGGAGTCGGGGTCGGCGAGGTACTCGCGGTACATCTCGTCGACGACCCAGCTGTTCGCGCCGAACTGGGGCCTCGTCTGCTGCCGCGGATCCGCCATCTGGACGCTCACCGTTCCCGGGGGTCGGTTGCCTGCCGAGCAGGCGATGCTATCGCCGTTGTCCCCGCTTCTGTACCCGGGCGGGTGCGTTCTCAAGGTGGCCGCCCGCCGGCGCGCCCCCCGCCGACCCCCAAAGGCCCACGC
>DATLGH010000047.1 GCA_035540635.1 Egibacteraceae bacterium
ACTCGGGCCTCCTCGGGAGGGTGGGCGGGTAAGGCGACCGAAGCAGGGCACACGCCCCCCTCCCGAGGAGGCCCGAGTCGTCCAGAGCCGGGACGATGGAGGCGACACCTGATGCCGCGCCGCGACGACCTCCACACGATCCTCGTCCTCGGCTCGGGGCCGATCGTCATCGGGCAGGCGAGCGAGTTCGACTACTCCGGCGCGCAGGCGTGCAAGGTGCTCCGGCGGGAGGGCTACCGCGTCGTGCTCGTCAACTCGAACCCCGCGACGATCATGACCGACCCGGAGTTCGCCGACGCGACGTACGTCGAGCCGCTCACCCCGGAGTTCGTGACCAAGGTCATCGAGGTCGAGCGCCCCGACGCGCTCCTGCCGACGCTCGGCGGCCAGACGGGCCTCAACGTGGCGGTGCGGCTCGCGGAGACCGGCGTGCTCGACGCGGCCGGGATGGAGCTCATCGGCGCGGGGGTGGAGGCGATCCGGGTGGCCGAGGACCGTCGTGCGTTCTCGGCGGCGATGGGTGAGATCGGCCTCGACGTCGCCGCGTCCGGGCAGGCCACGAGCCTGGCGGAGGCGCAGGAGCTCGCCGACCGGTTCGGTTTTCCCGTCCTCGTGCGCGCCTCGTTCACCCTCGGCGGCGCGGGCAGCGGCATGGCCCGCGACCAGGACGACTTCGTCCGGCTCGTGGCCGAGGGGCTCGAGGCGAGCCCGATCGGGCAGGTCCAGATCGACGAGTCGCTCATCGGCTGGAAGGAGTACGAGCTGGAGGTCATGCGCGACGCCGCGGACAACCAGGTGGTCGTCTGTCCGATCGAGAACGTCGACGCGATGGGCGTGCACACCGGCGACTCCATCACTGTGGCGCCCGCGCAGACCCTGTCCGACGCGGAGTACCAGGTGATGCGCAACGCCGCGTTCGCGGTGATGCGCCGCGTCGGCGTGGCCACCGGCGGGTCGAACGTCCAGTTCGCCGTCAACCCCGTCGACGGCCGCATGACCGTGGTGGAGATGAACCCGCGGGTGAGCCGCTCGTCGGCGCTCGCGTCGAAGGCGACCGGGTTCCCGATCGCGAAGATCGCGGCGCTGCTCGCCGTCGGCTACACCCTCGACGAGATTCCCAACGACATCACCGCCGAGACGCTCGCCGCATTCGAGCCGTCGATCGACTACGTCGTGACGAAGATCCCACGGTTCAACTTCGAGAAGTTCCCCGACGCCGATCCCGTCCTCACGACAAGGATGAAGAGCGTCGGGGAGGTCATGGCCATAGGCCGGACGTTCAAGGAGTCGCTCGGCAAGGCACTGCGGTCGCTCGAAGACGGCGGCGCCGGGCTCGACGGTCGCGCCGAGCCCACCCGCGAGGGGCTCGCAACGCCCACCGCCGAGCGGATCCATCAGGTCGACGCGGCCCTGGAGCGCGGTTGGGACCCCGCCGAGGTAGCCGCGCTGTCCGGCTACGACCCCTGGTTCGTCGACCAGCTCGCGCAGATCGTCGAGCTCCGCGCCGAGCTGCGCGCCAGGGGGCTCGACCCGCGGATGCTGCGGCGCGCCAAGCGCGCCGGCATCTCCGACGCGACGATCGCCGCCCTGAGCGACCGCAGCGAGTCGGAGGTGCGCCAGCGCCGCCGCAGCCTCGGGATCGTGCCGGTATACAAGACCGTCGACACCTGCGCCGCCGAGTTCCCCGCCGCCACGCCCTACCACTACTCGACGTATGAGGAGGAGACGGAGGTCGCGGCGAGTGACGCCTCCCGGATCCTCATCCTCGGCGCGGGGCCGAACCGCATCGGGCAGGGCATCGAGTTCGACTACTGCTGCGTGCACGCGGTGTTCGCCCTGCGGGCGGCCGGCTACGAGACCGTCATGGTGAACTGCAACCCCGAGACGGTGTCCACCGACTACGACACCGCAGACCGCCTCTACTTCGAGCCGCTCACTCTCGAGGACGTCCTCGCCGTGCACGACGCAGAGCTCGCCGCGGTCGGCGGGGACCGGGACAAGCTGGGCGTGCTCGTCCAGCTCGGCGGCCAGACGCCCCTGAAGCTCGCGCGCGCGCTCGAGGCGGCCGGCGTGCGCATCCTCGGCACCCTGCCCGAGGCGATCGACCTCGCCGAGGACCGGGGCCGGTTCAACGCGGTGCTCGACGAGCTCGCCATCCCCCAGCCCGACGGCGGGGTCGCGGGCACGCTCGAGGAGGCGCGCGCGGTGGCGGCCCGGATCGGCTACCCCGTGCTCGTGCGGCCTTCGTACGTCCTCGGCGGGCGGGCGATGGCGATCGTCTACACCGACGAGCAGCTCGACGCCTGGCTGCGGGACAACGCGGCGGAGGGCACCATCCTCGTCGACCGCTTCCTCGAGGGTGCGGTCGAGGTCGACGTGGACGCGGTGTTCGACGGCGAGGAGCTCTTCGTCGGGGGCGTGATGGAGCACATCGAGGAGGCGGGGGTGCACTCGGGGGACTCCGCCTGCGTCCTGCCGCCCTACACCCTCGGCCGGGGCCAGCTTCGCCAGCTGCGCGAGTACACCGAGGCCATCGCGCGGGCGCTGCAGACCCGCGGCCCGCTGAACATCCAGTTCGCCATCCGCGACGACGCGATCTTCGTGCTCGAGGCGAACCCGCGCGCGAGCCGCACGGTGCCGTTCGTGTCGAAGGCCACCGGTGTGCCGCTGGCGAAGGCGGCGGCCCGGGTCATGGTCGGCGCGACGATCGCCGAGCTGCGCGGCGAGGGGCTGCTGCCCGAGCACGACATGGTGACCGGCCCGCTGCCGCGCCACGTCGCCGTGAAGGAGGCGGTGCTGCCGTTCAACCGCTTCCCCGGCGTCGACACCCGTCTCGGACCGGAGATGCGCTCCACCGGCGAGGTCATGGGCATCGACGCGGACTTCGGCGTCGCGTTCGCCAAGAGCCAGGCGGGCACCGGCGCGATGGTGCTGCCCGTCAAGGGCACGGTGTTCGCGTCGATCGCAAGCCGGGACAAGCGGGCGATGATCTTCCCGATCAAGCGGCTCGCCGAGCTCGGGTTCACCGTCCTCGCGACCGAGGGGACCGCGGAGACCCTGCGGCGCGCCGGCGTGCAGGCCGAGGTCGTGCGCAAGTACAGCGAGGGAAGCCCGAACGTCGTCGACCGCATCGAGGCCGGGCAGGTCGACCTCGTGCTCAACACCCCGGCCGGTTCGGGCCCGCGCGCGGACGGCTACGAGATCCGGACCGCGGCCGTCAGCCACGGGGTGCCGTGCGTGACGACCCTGTCCGGCATCCTCGCCGCCATCCAGGGGATAGAGGCGCTGCGCGCGGGAGCGATCGGGGTGCGGAGCCTGCAGGACTACCACCGTGACACGGTCGGACAGGCCGGCGGGAGACCGTGATGCGGACCTGCGGGCAACCGCGCGGCGGGACTAGAGTGACGCGCCACACCGAGGCGGCGCCCGGCGCCGGCGGAGGGGAGGGCCCGTGAGCTTCAGCAGCATCGTCAGCCGCGGCACGACGTCCTCCATCCAGGGTCGGGGCGAGGGGCCGGTGCGTGGCATGTGCGAGGTCCTCGCGTACCGCCGCATCGGCGCCTACCACTCGCTCACCTTCGTCGCGCCGGAGATCGCCGAGCGCACGGAGCCGGGCCAGTTCGTCTCCGTGGCCGTCGGCGCGAGCGGCGCGCTGCTGCGGCGTCCCTTCTCGGTGTTCGCGGTGAGCAAGCACGGCCCGTGGGCCGGAACGGTCGAGATCGTCTTCGACGTCGTCGGGGTCGGGACCCGGTGGCTCGCAGAGCGCTCGAAGCACGACGTCGTCGACCTCGTCGGACCGCTCGGTCGGCCCTTCCCCCTCCCGCAGAAGCCCGTCGGCTGCCTGCTCGTCGGCGGCGGCTACGGGGCGGCGCCCCTGCTCTACCTCGCCCAGCGTCTCCAGCAGCAGGGTCTGCGGACGGACATGGTCATCGGCGCCGCCACCTCCGAGCGGGTGTTCAACGCCATCGAGGCCAAGCGGCTGTCCGCCAGCGCGCGCTTCACCACCGAGGACGGCTCCCTCGGCACCCGCGGCGTCGTCACCGACGTGCTCGACGAGCTTCTCGACAGCTCGAGCGCCGAGGTGATCTACGCGTGCGGCCCCATGGCGATGCTCGCCGCCGTGGCCAGGCTCGCCCGCCGCCGGCAGGTGCCCTGCCAGGTGGCGGTCGAGGAGGCCATGGCCTGCGGCGTCGGGGTCTGCTGGACCTGCGTGCTGCCCTATCGGCGCAAGGGCGGCTGGGACAACCTGCGGGCCTGCATCGACGGACCCGTCTTCAACGCCGCGCGCATCGGGTGGGACCGCGTCGGCCGGCCCAGCGGTGCGTCACCCGACGCGGTGCGTGCCCCGTGACGGCGGCGGTGGACCCACAGCCGCCCCTGCGGCCCGACCAGGTCGACCTGTCCTGCGCGCTCGGACCCCTCGTCCTGGCCAACCCGCTCGTCACGGCGAGCGGCTGCTTCGCGAGCGGCCAGGAGATGCACCGCTTCTACGACGTGGCCCGGCTCGGCGCGGTGGTCGTGAAGTCGCTCACCCTCGAGCCGCGCCTCGGTCTGCCGACGCCGCGCATGGCGGAGACCCCGAGCGGCATGCTCAACGCCATCGGGCTGCAGAACCCCGGCATCGACCGGTGGCTCGCCGAGGACCTTCCGTGGCTGGAGGCCCACGGTGTGCCGACGATCGTGTCGATCGCCGGCAGGACGACGGCCGAGTACCGCCATGTCGCCGAGCGCCTCCGCGGGGCGCCGGGTGTGATCGCCGTAGAGGCGAACATCTCCTGCCCGAACGTGGAGGACCGCAACACCGTCTTCGCCTGCAAGGCGGATGCCACCCGCGACGCGGTCGCCCAGGTGGTCCGGGCGTCGAACGTACCGGTGTTCGCAAAGCTCACGCCCGACGTCACGGACATCACCGAGATCGCGGCGGCCGCGCAGTCCGCGGGAGCAGCGGGGGTGAGCGTCATCAACACCCTGCTCGGCATGGCCATCGACGTGGAGACCGCCCGGCCCCGGCTCGGCGCGGTGACCGGAGGCCTGAGCGGCCCGGCGATCAAGCCGGTCGCGATCCGTGCGGTGCACCAGATCCACCGCGCCCACCCCCACCTGCCGATCATCGGCATGGGCGGGGTCATGACGGTGCCCGACGTCGTCGAGTTCCTCCTCGCGGGGGCGAGCGCCGTTGCCCTCGGCACGGCCAACTTCGCCAACCCCCTCATCGGCCAGGAGCTGCTCGACGAGCTGCCCCGCTGGATGGCCGCCCGCGGCTACGCAAGCGTCGCGGACCTCACCGGGGCGCTCCAGCTCGGTGGCATCCGCGTCGCCGCGGTGGAGGGAGGGGCATGAACCCGCTCATCGCGGCGCTCGACACCGCCGACCTCGACCTGCTCGGCAAGCTCGCGGCGACGATCGGCCCGCACGTCGGCCACCTCAAGGTCGGCCTCGAGGCCTACACGGCCCACGGTCCCGCCGCGGTGGCCGCCGCGGCGGCCCACGCGCCGGTGTTCCTCGACCTGAAGCTCCACGACATCCCGACGACGGTGGCGCGGGCGGCGGCCGCCGCGGCTGGCCTGGGCATCGACCTGCTGACCGTGCACGCGTCCGGCGGGCCCGCGATGGTCGGCGCCGCCGTGGACGCCGCGCCGGGGGTCCGCGTGCTCGCCGTGACGGTGCTCACGAGCCTCGACGACGCCGCCCTCGCAGCGGTCGGCCAGCCCCCGGCAGCGGAGCAGGTGCCGCGCCTGGCCGCCATGGCGCGCGCGGCCGGCGCGGCCGGCATCGTGTGCGCTCCGGTGGAGGCAGCCGCGGTGCGTCGGGTGGTCGGCGCGGCCGCACTCGTGGTCACGCCCGGCATCCGCCTGCCCGGAAGCGACCACCACGACCAGGCCCGCGTCGCAACCCCCCGGCAGGCCCGCGAGGCGGGGGCGAGCCATCTCGTCGTCGGCAGGGCCCTCACGCAGTCCGACGACCCGGGCGGCGTGGCCCGCGCGGTCCTGGAGGACCTTCGTGGCTGACCCCGCCCTGGCGGCGCGGGCGCACCGCGCGGGGCCGCACAGGGGCTGCACGTTGACCGCCGTGGTCGTGCAGATAGGATGCGGGCCTTCCATCCCCCGCTGGTGCCGACACGGAGCCGCCGTCGCACTCGAGAGTCCCGACAGCCGCAGTAACCGGAGGCCGCATGCCGCTGCCCGAGTTGGATGACGAGGCCCGCCGCCAGGCCCTCGAGAAGGCCGCCGAGGCGCGCAAGGTCCGCGCCGAGCTGAAGCACCAGCTGAAGTCCGGGGAGATCGACTTCCGGGAGGTCCTCCGGCGCGCCGACGCCGACGAGGTGGTGGGCAAGACGAAGGTCGCAGCGGTGCTCGAGGCCATGCCCCGCCTCGGCAAGGTGCGCGCCCGCAAGCTCATGGAGCGGCTCGACATCTCCCCGTCCCGCCGGCTGCGGGGGCTCGGCGGCAACCAGCGTGAGCGGCTGCTCACCGAGTTCGAATCCGGACGGGAAGACGCGCTCTGACCCTTCCATGAGCGCCGGGCGCGTCTGCGTCATCAGCGGTCCGAGCGGCGTGGGCAAGGGCACGGTCGTGCGCGCCCTGCGCCGACGCCTTCCCGACCTCGACCTGTCCGTGTCGGCGACGACCCGGCCGCGGCGGCCGGGCGAGGTCGACGGGGTGCACTACCGCTTCCTGTCGCCGGGAGCCTTCGACACGCTCGTCGCCGACGGTGGCCTGCTCGAGTGGGCGGAGTTCTCCGGCTGGCGCTACGGGACCCCCGCCGGGCCGGTGCGCGACGCCCTGGGGGCAGGGCGCACGGTCGTGCTCGAGATCGACGTCCAGGGCGCCCGTCAGATCCGCGACCGGTTGCCCGACGCGACCCTCGTCTTCCTCGCACCCCCCGACCTCGCGACGCTGCGGCGGCGCTTGGAGAGCCGTGGGACCGAGAGCCCCGACGCGATCGCCGCACGACTTCACACGGCGCGTGCGGAGCTCGGCGAAGCCCGCTGGTTCGACCACGTCGTCGTCAACGACGACGTCGACACGGCAGCCGACACCATCGCTCGTATACTTGGAGGTCCTTAGCAGAGGAGGGCCCGTCATCGCCAGAATCGACGATCTGCTCGACAAGGTGGACAGCAAGTACACGCTCGTCCACCTCGCCGCGCGCCGCGCTCGGGAGATCAACAACTACTACCACTCCCTCGGCGAGGGCCTCGGGCAGTACACGCCCCCGCTCGTGGAGCAGGTCGACTCGAACAAGCCGCTGTCGATCGCCCTGGAGGAGATCGCCGCCGGCAAGATCGTCGTCCAGATGGTGGGCGACGCCCGGCAGACCGCGGAGGAGCTGCTCGGCGGCGCGGAGGCGGGCGAGGCCCAGATCCTTTCCCTCGACACCGAGGGCGAGGACGAGGATCGCTGACGGCGGCGCGAGCGACTCGCGCCTGGGCAGCGCTCGCGGCCGACGCGGCTCGGCCGCCTCGAGGTGACCGGACAGGGCATGGACGCGGACGGCCGGCAGGGGGTGCTCGCGGGTCGCCACGTCCTGCTCGGCGTGTCCGGCGGGATCGCCGCGTACAAGGCCGCGGCCCTGGCCCGCGCGCTCGTCCGCGCGGGGGCGACCGTGCAGCCGGTGCTCACCGCGGGGGCCGCCGAGTTCGTCGGGCCCGCGACCTTCGAGGGGCTGACCGGACGACCGGCGTACACCGGGGTCTTCACCGACGCGCACCGCATCCTCCACGTCCGCCTCGCCCGCGAGGCCGACGTGGCGGTGTTCGCCCCGGCGACGGCCAACCTCCTGGCCAAGTTCAGCCTCGGGCTGGCCGACGACCTCGTCTCGTCGGTCTTCGCGTGCCTGACGTGCCCGGTCGTCGTCGCACCGGCCATGCACACGGAGATGTGGCTGCACCCCGCGACGCAGGCGAACGCGGAGGTGCTGCGGGTCCGCGGCGCCCGGCTCGTCGGACCCGCCGAGGGGGAGCTCGCCGGGGGGGACAGCGGGCCGGGGCGGCTCGCCGACGTCGACGACATCCTCGCGGCCGTGGTCGCCGCGCTCCGCCCGCCCGCCGGGCCCCTGTCCGGACGCGGCGTGCTCGTGACCGCCGGGGGGACCCGCGAGCCCCTCGACCCCGTGCGGTTCATCGGCAACCGCTCGAGCGGCAAGATGGGCTACCGCCTGGCGGAGGAGGCCGCCCGCCGTGGCGCCGTCGTGGACCTCGTCGCCGGCCCGACGGCGCTCGCCGACCCTCCCGGCGTCACGGTCCACCACGTCGAGACGGCCGAGGAGATGCGCGAGGCGGTGCTCCGCCTCGTCGACAAGGCCGATGTCGTGCTCAAAGCCGCCGCCGTCGCCGACTTCCGGCCGGTGACGCGCGCGGCCGAGAAGGTCAAGAAGGAGTCGGAGCGGCTGCTCACCGTCCGCCTGGAGCGCACGCCCGACATCCTGGCCGAGCTCGGGCGGGAGGGGAGCGGCAAGGTGCTCGTGGGCTTCGCCGCGGAGACGGCCCTCGCGGAGGAGCACGGCCGGGAGAAGCTGCACCGCAAGGGCCTCGACCTCATCGTCGTCAACCGGGTCGACGCCTCCGACGCCGGTTTCGACGTCGACACCAACCGGGCGCTGCTGCTGTCCGCCGACGGCGAGCGCACCGAGGTGCCGCTCACGACGAAGGCGCAGCTTGCGGCGCTCATCTGCGACCGGGTCCAGGCGCTGCTCGCCGGACGGTCGGACTAGCGGGCCGGCCGCCGTCTACACTCCTGCCCTGAGCCGTCGTGGTCGCACGAAGGGACTGTCGCCACCCATGAGTCGTCGCTGGCTGTTCACGTCCGAGTCGGTCACCGAGGGCCACCCCGACAAGGTCGCCGACCAGATCTCCGACGCGGTCCTCGACGCGGTCCTCGAGGGCGACCCCAACCCCGACGCCGCCCGGGTCGCCTGCGAGACGCTCGTGACCACGGGGATGGTCGTCGTCGCGGGGGAGATCAGCACCGAGACCTACGTCGACATCGCCCGCGTCGCGCGCGACACCGTCAAGGGGATCGGCTACGACCGCGCGGGGGCGGGCTTCGACGGCGACACGTGCGGCGTCATGGTCGCCATCGACGAGCAGTCGCCGGACATCGCCGGGGGGGTCGACTCCTCCTACGAGGCCCGGCACGCGGACCTGCGCGACGACCTCGACGCGCTCGGCGCGGGCGACCAGGGCATGATGTTCGGCTTCGCGTGCACCGAGACCGACGCGTTCATGCCCCTGCCGATCCACCTCGCGCACCGGCTCGCGGAACGGCTCGCGGCGGTCCGCAAGGGTGGCGTCGTTCCCTACCTGCGCCCCGACGGCAAGACGCAGGTGACCGTCGAGTACGAGGGGCTGCGGCCCGTGCGGATCTCACGCATCCTCATCTCCACCCAGCACCAGCCCGACGTCGACACCGACACGCTTCTGCGGCCGGACCTCCTCGAGCACGTCGTCGAGCCGATGATCCCCCCCGGCCTCGACTGGGACCCGGCTGAGGCACTCGTGAACCCCTCGGGCAAGTTCGAGCTCGGGGGCCCGCAGGCCGACGCGGGGGTGACCGGCCGCAAGATCATCGTCGACACCTACGGCGGCATGGCCCGCCACGGTGGGGGCGCGTTCAGCGGCAAGGACTCCACCAAGGTCGACCGCTCCGCCGCGTACGCCGCCCGGTGGGTGGCCAAGACCATCGTCGCGGCGGGGCTCGCCGAGCGGGCCGAGCTCCAGCTCGCCTACGCCATCGGCGTCGCCCGCCCCGTGTCGATGTCGCTCGAGACCTTCGGCACCGAGACCCATGACGCCGACAAGATCCTCGCGGGCGTGAAGGAGGTCTTCGACCTGCGGCCCGCCGCGATCATCCGCGACCTCGATCTGCGCCGCCCGATCTTCCGCGCGACTGCGACCTACGGGCACTTCGGCCGCGACGGGTTCAGCTGGGAGCGCACCGACCGCGCCGAGGACCTGCGCTCCGCCGCCGGCGCGTAGCCGGGATCATGACCGGCCCGCGGTATGCGCGGGTGATCGTCGACGTCGCCCCGGCGCACCTCGACCGGCCCTTCGACTACCGGATCCCCGACGGCATGCGTGTCGTCCCGGGCCGGCGCGTCCGCGTCACGTTCGCTGGGCGGCGCCGCGCCGGCTGGGTCCTCGACGTCGTCGACCGGACCGAGGCCGACAACGTCCGCGAGCTCGACGCGGTGGTCGGCGAGGTCACCTGGTTCGACGCCGACGACCTCCGGCTCTACCGGTGGGTCGCCGACCGTTATGCCGGCACGCTCGCCGACGTGCTCCGTCATGCGCTGCCGGCCCGCGTCGCCGCCGTCGAGGCGGAGGCGCTGCGCTGGCCGGAGGCGCAGCCCGCGCCCGCGGCGGCGCGGCCACCGTGCCCCGGACCGGCCTGGCGCGTCTACGGCGCGTCGGCCCTGCTCCGGGCGGCGAGCGCGGCGCTGCCCCGCCGCGACCCCTCCGCGTTCGCATGGCGCGTGCTGCCCGGTGACGACCGCGCCGCGATGGCCGCTGACCTCGTCGCCCGCTGCCTCGCCGCCGGGCGGGCGGCGGTCGTCCTCGGCCCCGACCCCTCCAGCCCGCTGCCGAGCGCGGCGCTGGAGGTGGCGGCGGAGGCCGGCGCGGACTGGCGCGGCGGCGACGAGCGGAGCCGCTTCCGCGCCTTCCTGCGAGCCCGCAGCGGCCACGCGCGCGTGGCGGTCGGGGAGCGCTCGGCGGTCTTCGCCCCTGTCCGGGACCTCGGCCTCGTCATCGTGGACGACGAGGCCAACCCCGCCTACAAGGAGCGGCGCAGCCCCCGCCACCACGCCCGCGAGGTCGCCCTGGCCCGCGCGCGCCTGGCCGGCGCGACCTGTGTGCTGCTCACCGACCTGGCGAGCGCCCCGCTCGTGCGCCTCCTCGAGGCCCGTCATGTCACCCTCCTCACCGCCGACCGGGGCACCGAGCGTGCGCGCGCGCCCCGCGTCGACGTCGTCGACCTCGCCGACCCGCGACCGGGCTCCCGGCGTGCCCGCTTCTCCGCGCGTGCGGCGCGCGCCCTCACCGACACGGTCCGCAGCGGCGGCGCGGCCGTCGTGCTGGCGGCCCGCGGGGGGCAGGGGGCGGCCCTGGCCTGCCGCGGCTGCCGCCGCCGGCTCGGCTGCCCCGTCTGCGAGAGCGCCCTGCGGGTGGCCCGCGGCGAGGAGTCCGCCGGCTCCTGGGAGTGCGCGACGTGCGGCTGGGCGGGCCCCGCCTTCCCGTGCCCCGACTGCGGTGACCGCCGCAGCGCGCCGCTGGCGGCGGGCGCCGGGCGCTTCGCCGCGGAGCTCGCCCGCAGTCACCCCGACGCCGAGGTGGTGCGCATGGAGGGGTTCGACGCGCCGGGGCCCCGCACCCGCCCGGCGATCGCGGTGATGACCCGGGGCAGCGTCGTCGCGCACCCCGCCTGGCTCGCCGGCCTGGCGGCCGACGTGGTCGTGCTGCCCGACGCCGACGCGATGGTGAACCGGGCGAGCCTCGACGCGGGTGAGGACGCCCTGCGGCTGTGGCTCGCAGTCGGGCGGTGGACGCGGCGCATCGTCGTGCAGACCCGCGAGCCCACGCATCCCGCGGTGCAGGGGCTCGTGCGGTGGGACCCCGAGGGCTACTGGGTGGGCGAGTCCGAGCGCCGCCGGGCGCTGCGCTACCCACCGCACACCTCACTCGTGCGCGTCACCGCTGCGGGCGACGCTCCGGCGGTCGCCGAGGAGCTGCGGACGGGCCTGCCGGACGGGGCGGAGGTGCTCGGCCCGGACCTCCAGGGCGTCCTGCTCGTGAAGACCCCGTCGCTGCGTGGCACGCTTGACGCTTTGAAGCCGCTCCGCCACGCCTGGGCTAAGGCGGGGCGACGGGTCCGCATCGACGTCGACCCCGTGAGCACCTGAGGAGAGGGAAAGCCACCCATGGCCGTTCTGCCGATCCGCATCTTCGGTGACCCGATCCTCCGCGAGCGCGCCGCGGAGGTGACCCGGTTCGACGAGGCGCTCGCGCGGTTGGCCGACGACATGCTCGACACGCTGCGTGCCGCCGCCGGAGCGGCGATAGCGGGCAACCAGGTCGGGGTGCTGAAGCGGCTGTTCGCCTTCGAGCTGCACCACGAGGAGTCCGCGGTCGACCGGGGCGTCTACGTCAACCCGGAGGTCCTCGAGACCTCCGAGGAGGTCCAGGAGGGCGAGGAGGGCTGCCTGTCCTTCCCCGGGCTGTTCTACCCCACCAAGCGCCCGCTGTGGGCGCGGATCACGGCCCGTGACGTCCACGGCGAGGCGCTCGAACGAACAGGTGAGGGCATCGTCGCGCGCATGTTCCTCCACGAGATCGACCACCTCAACGGCATCCTCTTCATCGACCATCTCGCCCGCCACGACCGCAAGGACGCGATGCGCCGCATACGTTCGGGCGAGCTCGACGACCCCGGTGCGGCTGCCCGTGCGGCGGCCTCTGACCGGCCGGCGGTCTAGGCGTGGACCGACCACGCCTCGGCTCGTGAGCGGCGGGCCGGTGCGGATAGCCTTCTTCGGCACCCCGGCGCCCGCCGTGCCCGCGCTCACGGCGTTCGTCGACGACCCCGCCGTCGAGGTCGCCGCCGTGGTGACCAACCCCGACCGCCCCGCCGGCCGCGGCTACAAGCTCACACCCTCACCGGTGAAGACCGCCGCCCAGGATGCCGGCATCCCCGTGTGGCAGCCGGTCAAGGCGCGTGAGGTGCGCGACGACCTTCGGCGGCTCGACGTCGACGCCTGTGCCGTCGTTGCCTACGGCGCGCTGCTGCCCGAGGACGTGCTCGCCGCCGGAGGGGCGGGCTTCGTCAACCTCCACTTCTCGCTGCTGCCCGCGTGGAGGGGCGCGGCGCCCGTCGCCCACGCGATCCTGCACGGCGACACGGAGACGGGGGTGACCTGCTTCGTGCTCGAGGCGGGCATGGACACCGGGCCGGTCCTGCTCGCCGAACGCACGGCGATCCACGAGGGGGAGACCGCCGGTGAGCTGACCGCACGACTGGCGCGCATCGGCGCGCCCCTGCTCGTCGCCGCGGTGCGCGGGCTCGTCGACAGGTCGATCGACCCGATGCCGCAGGACCACGACCGGGCGACGTACGCGCCGAAGATCAACCCCGACGACGCCCGGCTGGACTGGCGGGGGGACGCCGTCGCGCTCCACAACGCCGTCCGGGCGTTCAACCCCGTCCCCGGGGCGCACACCACCTTCGCCGGCGAGCGCCTGAAGGTGCACCGTGCGATCCCCGTGGAGGGCTCCGGCGACCCAGGGGTCGTCACCGTGACCGGCGAGGGGCCGGTCGTGGCCTGTGCGTCGGGCGCGCTGCGCCTTGACGAGGTGCAGCCGGCGGGCAGGCCGCGGATGAGCGGGGCGGACTTCGCCAACGGCTACCGTCCGGGCGGGCAGCGACTTGGCTGACGCCACGCCGGCCCCCGACACGCCGGACGCGGCCGGGGGCGGGATCGGGCTCGCCTCGCGGCGGGCGGCGTGGCGGGCGGTGCGCCGGGTTCACGCCGAGGGGGCCTGGTCGCCGCCGGCGGTCGCCGCGGCGCTGCGCAGCGGCCGGCTCGGTGACCGCGACCGCGCCTTCGCCGCGAACCTCGCCTACTCGACCCTGCGCTGGGAGGGCACGCTCGACTGGGCGCTCTCCCACGTCGTGCGCCGGCCGCTCGCCGACATCGAGCCCGAGGTGCTCGACGTGCTGCGTGTCGGCGCCTGGCAGCTGCTGCAAGGCAACGTCCCCGACCGGGCGGCGGTCGGCACGTCGGTGGAGCTGGCCCGTGCCGAGGTCGGCGCGCGGGCGACCGGGTTCGTCAACGGGGTGCTGCGAGCCCTGGCACGCAAGGCCCCGGCGCTGCCATGGCCCGCGGGCGACGAGGGGCTCGCCCTGCGACTGGCCTATCCCGCGTGGGCCGTCGCCGAGGCACGCCGGCGCTTCGGCAGCCGTGCCGAGGCGGTGCTCGAAGCGGGCAACGCCGCGCCCGGCCTTACGCTGCGCGCGGTCGGCGACCGCGACGCGCTCGTCGCCGAGCTGCGAGCGGCCGGGTACGACGCGCAGCCCGGCGGGCGCGCGCCGGAAGCGGTGCGGGTGCCCGGCGCGGACCCGGGCGCCGTCGCCGCCGTCGCCGAGGGCCGTGCGACCCCCCAGGACGAGGCCTCGATGCTCGTCGTTCGCGCGCTCGTCGAGACCGTCCTCGACGCGGGCGAGCGGGTACCTGCCGACTGGACGGTGCTCGACGCGTGCGCCGCCCCCGGAGGCAAGAGCACCCACCTCGCGCAGCTCGGCGCGCACGTCATCGCGACCGACCTGCGGCCCACCCGGGCGGCGCTCGTCGCGAAGGCGGCGCGGCACCTCGCCCTCGCCGAGCGGGTCCGGGTCGCCGTGGCGGACGCCGCCGTCCCCCCGTGGCGGCCCGGGTCGTTCGAGGCGGTGCTCGTCGACGCGCCGTGCACCGGCCTCGGCGTCGTGCGGCGGCGCCCGGAGCTGCGCTGGCGGCGGGCTCCCGGAGACCCGCGGCGGCTCGGGGAGCTCCAGCTGCGGCTGCTCGAGTCCGCGTCGACGCTCGTGGGGCCCGGCGGGCGCCTCGTCTACAGCGCCTGCACGTGGCCGGCGGCCGAGACCGTCGAGGTCACCACCGCGTTCCTCGCCGCCCACGGCGACCGGTTCGCGCCCGCGGACCTGTCCGCCGTGCTCGGCGCCCCGGCCCAGGCCGGCGACCCCGGGGTGCAGCTCACCCCCGACGCCGACGGCGTCGACGGCATGTACGTCGCGGCCTTCACCCGCCGGTCCTGACGCCCGGGGCCGCCACGCGGTGGGCGGCGGCTGCGCTGGTAGGCTGGCACCGGCGCTTTCGGGGCAGGGTGCAATCCCCGACCGGCGGTAGAGCCCGCGAGCCCCCCGGGGCAGATCCGGTGTGATTCCGGAGCCGACGGTGACAGTCCGGATGGAAGAAGGCGCGCGGTCGCTCAGCCGCGAGATGACTGAACGGCCGGCCTCGCATGCTCCGAGCGACGCCCGGGTGACCCGACGGCACAAGCGAGGAGGCAGGCAGGCGGCATGGCCGGTGACGACGAGCGCTGGATGCGCCGGGCCCTCGCCCTGGCCGAGCGCGGGCGGGGCACCACGTCGCCTAACCCGCTCGCGGGGTGCGTGCTCGTGCGGGAGCGCACCGTTGTCGGCGAGGGGTTCCACGCCGTCGCGGGCGGACCGCACGCCGAGGTGGAGGCGCTCGACACCGCCGGGGAGCTCGCCGCGGGGGCGACCGCCTACGTCACGCTCGAACCGTGCGACCACCACGGGCGCACGGGCCCGTGCTCGCAGGCGCTGCTCGACGCCGGTGTGAGCCGTGTCGTCGCCGCCATCGCCGACCCGCACCCGCAGGCCGGCGGCGGCGCCGACCGGCTGCGCGCCCGGGGCGTGGACGTGGAGGTCGGCGTCTGCGCGGACGCGGCGGCCCGGCAGAACGAGGTGTTCCTCCACGGCCTCGCGCACGCCCGGCCCTTCGTGATCCTCAAGGCGGCGATGAGCATCGACGGGCGCATCGCCGCGCCCGACGGCACCTCGCAGTGGCTCACGGGAGAGGCGGCACGCGCGCGTGCCCACGCCCTGCGCGCCGAGGTCGACGCCGTCCTCGTCGGCTCGGGCACGGTCCTCGCCGACGATCCGCTGCTCACCGTCCGCCTGCCCGGCCACGACGGCCCCCAGCCGCTGCGGGTCGTCCTCGACCGCAGGGGCCGGGTGCCCGCGGTCGCGCGCGTTCTCGACGGCACCGCCCCGTCGCTCGTGCTCGACACCGATCCCGCGGGGACCTGCAAGGCGCTGTGGGACCGCGACGTACGCAGCGTCCTCGTCGAGGGGGGCGCACAGGTGGCGGCGGCCTTCCTCGACGCGGGGCTCGTCGACAAGCTCGTCGTCCACCTCGCGCCGCTGATGCTCGGTTCCCGGGCACGCCCGCTCGTCGAGTCCGGCCCTTCCACGCTCACCGAGGCCTCCCGCTGGACCCTCGCCGACGTCGATCACGCCGGCGACGACGTGATCCTGACCTACTACCCCGGCGAGGCGTAGCGCGATGTTCACCGGCATCGTCGAGGAGCTCGGCACGGTCCGCGCCGTAGGTGCGGGTCGGTTGGCGATCGCTTGCCGCGACGTGCTCGAGGGGCTGCGTACCGGCGACTCGGTGAGCGTGAACGGCGTCTGCCTCACCGCCACGCGGGTGGACCGCGACGGCTTCTCCGCCGACGTCATGGGCGAGACGCGGACGCGCAGCGCCCTCGGCGACCTCGACGCCGGCGCACCCGTCAACCTCGAGCGGGCGCTCGCGGCCGGCGCCCGTCTCGGCGGCCACCTCGTGCAGGGCCACGTCGACGCGGTCGCGGAGGTGCTCGCCGTCGAGGAGCGCGACGGCGACCCCGGGGCCAGCCCGTGGACGCTCATGCGGATCGGCCTGCCGCCCGCCGTCGCGCCCTACGTCGTCGAGAAGGGCTCGATCACCGTGGACGGCGCGTCGCTCACGGTCACGGCGCTGCAGGAGCGCTCCTTCGCCGTCGGCCTCATACCGCACACGCTTGCGGTGACGGTCCTCGGCCGGCGGCTGCCGGGCGACCGGGTGAACCTCGAGGCCGACGTCGTCGCGAAGTACGTCGAGCGCCTGCTCCAGGCCGGCATGGCAACCCCCTATGCGCAACGCGCCGAAGGCTCGTAGCCCATCCCGGAGGGATCTCGGAGATGTTCGCCCCCATCGAGGACGCCGTCGCCGCGGTCGCGCGCGGTGAGATGGTCGTGGTCGTCGACGACGCCGACCGCGAGAACGAGGGCGACCTCGTCATGTCCGCCGACGCGGTCACCGCCGCCGACATCGCCTTCTTCGTCCGGCACACCTCAGGGGTCATCTGCCTCGCGATGACCGGCGAGCGCCTCGACGAGCTCGAGATCCCGCTCATGGTGCGCACGAACACCGACAAGAAGGGGACCGCGTTCACCGTGTCGGTCGACGCGCGGCAGGGGACGTCGACGGGCATCTCGGCCGCGGACCGGGCGGCGACCATCCGCGCGCTCGTCGATCCGGCGACGCGCCCCGACGACCTGGCGCGGCCCGGGCACATCTTCCCCCTGCGCTACCAGCCGGGCGGGGTTTTGAGGCGGGCGGGGCACACCGAGGCGGCGGTGGACCTCGCGCGCCTCGCCGGGCACAGCCCCGCCGGGGTGCTGTGCGAGGTGGTCAACGACGACGGGACGATGGCGAGGCTGCCGGACCTCCGGCGGTTCGCCGATCGTCACGGCCTGCTGGTCGTGTCGATCGCCGACCTCATCGCCCACCGCAGGCGGCACGAGCAGCTCGTGCACCGGGTGGTGGAGGCGGCGATCCCGACGCCGTTCGGGCCGTTCACCGCGGTCGGCTACGAGTCGGAGATGGACGGCTACCAGCACGTCGCACTGCTGCGCGGCGAGCCGCAGGGCAAGGGGAACGTGCTTGTCCGGATGCACTCGGAGTGCCTCACCGGCGACGTCTTCGGCAGCCTGCGGTGCGACTGCGGGACGCAGCTGCGCGACGCGATGCGCAAGATCGCCGAGGAGGGTGAGGGCGTCGTCGTCTACATCCGCGGCCACGAGGGCCGGGGGATCGGCATCATGCACAAGCTGCACGCCTACAAGCTGCAGGACGGCGGTGCCGATACCGTGGAGGCGAACATCGAGCTCGGTTTCCCCGCCGACTCGCGGGACTACGGGACGGGGGCGCAGATCCTGGTAGACCTCGGGCTGTCGACGCTGCGGTTGCTGTCGAACAACCCGGCCAAGCGCGCCGGGCTGGAGGGCTACGGGTTGCGCATCGTCGAGCGGGTGCCGCTCGAGACGACGCCGACCGACGAGAACCTGCGGTACCTGCAGACGAAGCGCGACAAGCTCGGCCATGAGCTCGCAGCGCTCGAGGCCACGATCGAGCAGGTGGGGGAATGACCAACGGCCACGGTGGTGTGGAGGGAGACCGATGAAGGTGCACGAGGGATCGCTGGACGCGTCCGGACTGCGCATCGGGCTCGTGGCCGCGCGTTTCAACGAGACGGTGGTCCGCCGGCTCGTCGACGGGGCGGTGGACTGCCTGCGCCGCCACGGCGCGTCGGAGGACGACATCGAGCTCGCCTGGACGCCGGGGGCCTACGAGCTGCCGGCCGTGGTCCGGCGGATGGCCGGGACGGGCCGGTTCGATGCCCTCGTGGCCCTCGGCTGTGTGATCCGCGGCCGGACGCCGCACTTCGACTACGTCGCCGGCGAGGCCGCCCTGGTCGGCCGGGTGGCCGCGGAGACCGGCGTTCCGGTCACCTTCGGGGTTCTCACCACCGAGGACTCCGACCAGGCGGCCGAGCGGTCCGGGGGCAAGCTCGGCAACAAGGGCTGGGACGCCGCCCAGGCCGCCATCGAGACCGCTCGCCTGCTCGCGGACCTGAAGTAGGCGGGGACGCGCGGCCATGGATCTCGTCGTGGTGGGGCTCTGCTTCGTGTTCGGGCTCGCGTTCGGGTCGTTCGCGAACGTCGTGATCCACCGCGTGCCACGGGACGAGTCGCTGGTCAAGCCCCCGAGCGAGTGCCCGAAGTGCGCGACACCGCTGCAGTGGCGGGACAACATCCCGATCGTGTCCTGGCTGCTGCTGCGGGGCAGGTGCCGGCACTGCGGTGAGCCGATCAGCGCGCGCTACCCGCTCGTCGAGCTCGCCACCGGCCTGCTGTTCGCGGGCGTCGGCGCGCGGTTCGGGCTCGACTGGGCGTTGCCGGGATTCCTGCTGTTCGCGTGGACGCTTTTCGTTCTCGCAGTCATCGACGCGCACACGCGCAAGATCCCCAACCGCCTCACCTACCCGCTCACCCCGGTGCTGCTGGCGCTCATCGTGTCCGCGGCCCTCCTGCACGGTCAGCCAGGCTGGGCCCTGCGTGCCGTGCTCGGGGGAGTCGCGGCGTTCCTCGTGCTGCTCGCGATGGCGCTGGCCAACCCGCGTGGCATGGGTATGGGCGACGTGAAGCTCGCGGCGTTCATCGGCATCGGTCTCGGCTACCTCGGCTGGGGCCACGTGGTGCTCGGGGTGTTCGCGGGGTTCCTGTTCGGCGGCGTCGTTGCGATCGCGCTGATCGTCGTCCGCGCCCGCGGCCGCAAGGACGTCATCCCGTTCGGGCCCTACCTCGCGGCGGGCGCTCTCGTCACCGTGCTCGTCGGCGGACCGCTCATCGACGGTTACCGGAGCATGCTCGGCCTCTAAGATGGGCACGCCTCATGCAGCCAGGGCGGTGAAAGGACGAGCAGGTGTCGGACCCGAGGAGCCAGCGCGCGGACCAGCCCACGGAGCAGGAGCTGCAGGCGTATCTCGAGCAGCTGCGCGCGGCGGACGCCGCCGAGATCGTGGCGCAGGCCTACACCATGCTGGGCACCGGGGCGGAGGTGAAGCTCGGGCGCTCCGACGCCCGCGTGCTCATCGACGCCATGGGGGCGCTGGCGGAGTCGGCGGCGGGCGCCCTCGACGGCGACCTCGTGGAACGCATGCGCAACGGTGTCGTCCAGCTGCAGACGGCGCAGGTGCAGGCGGAGCGCCGGTCGGGCGCGGGCGCCCCCGCAGGTGGCGGTGCCGCGACGCCGCCCCCGGCGGCGGCGGGTGCGCCGGCCCAGGGACCGCAGCCCCAGGGACCGCAGCCGCAGGGGAAGGAGCCGGGCGGGCAGTCGATGACCGAGCGGCTCTGGATCCCCGGGCGGGAGCCCCGCTGAACGCTGCTACACTCGCGGGCACGTGCGAAGTGGAAGCGGCCAGGCTTTCCACCCGGCGGGCCTCGACGGACGGCGCTGAACCCGGCTGGTGCCGAGTTCACCGGAGCTGACGAGGACCCAGACCGGGTACGACAGGCGGGCAGGTCGCGCTGCCCCCGTTCCCGGCCGCTGCCCTTGGCGCAGCGGCCGTTCGCGTTCCGCGGACCCGACGCACGACGATCAAGGACACACGATGCCGAAGCAGAAGACGCACTCCGGTGCCAAGGACCGCTTCCGGGTGACGAAGACCGGAAAGGTCCTGCACCGGCGCATGAACCGCAACCACATCCTCGAGAAGAAGTCGAGCAGGCGCAAGCGCCGGCTCTCGCGCGACGGCCAGCTCACCGGCGGTGACGCGCAGCAGATCAAGAAGCTCCTGCGCTAGTCCGCCCCCACCCCTCAAGGAGCATCCGTCATGGCCCGCATCAAGCGTGGGGTCCACAGCCGCAAGCAGCGCCGCACGGTGCTGAACCGTGCGAAGGGCTTCCGCGGCGCCCGCAGCCGCCGGTACCGCGTCGCCAACGAGGCGGTGATGCACGCCGACCGCTACGCCTACCGGGACCGTCGCGCCCGCAAGGGCGACTTCCGCAAGCTGTGGATCCAGCGCATCAACGCCGCCGCTCGCATGGAGGGCCTGTCCTACAGCCGGTTCATAAACGGGCTGAAGCGCGCAGAGGTCGAGGTCGATCGCAAGGTGCTCGCGGACCTCGCCGTGCGCGACCCGGCGGCGTTCTCCGAGCTCGTCACGGTGGCGAAGAACGCCCTGGACTGACGCCGTCATGGCGGTCGTCACGAGCGTCGACAACGCCGCGGTCAAGGCAGCGCGCAAGCTCGCCCGCCGGCCGGCCCGCGACGCCGCCGGGGCCTTCCTCGTCGAGGGCCCCCAGGCGGTCCGCGAGGCGCTTGGCCACCTCACGCAGCTGTTCGTGACCGACCCCGGCGCGGAGCTGGCCGTGCACGCCCGCCAGGCAGGGGTCGCGGTCACGCAGGTCAGCGACCGCGTGCTGGCCGCCCTTGCGGACACCGTCACGCCACAGGGCGTCGTCGGCGTCGCCGAGCTCCCCGCGCTCGACCTCGCCGACGCGCTCGCGGGGGCCCGTCTCGCCGTCGTTTGCTGGCGGGTCGCCGACCCCGGCAACCTCGGGACCGTGCTGCGAACGGCCGACGCGGGGGGCGCCGACGCGCTCGTCTGCACGGCGGGCAGCGTCGACCCGCGCAACCCCAAGGCCGTCCGGGCCTCGGCGGGTTCGCTCTTTCACCTGCCGGTGGTGACCGACGCCGACCCCGGCGGCGTGCTCGCGGCCTGCCGCGCGCACGGGCTGCAGGTGGTCGCCGCCGACGCCGGCGGGCCTGTGCCCCACACCGCCGTCGACTTCACCGCGCCGACGGCGCTCCTGCTCGGCAACGAGGCGCACGGTCTGCCCGGGGAGGCGCTGGCCGGCGCCGACGTCGTCGCCTCCGTGCCGATCCTCGGGCGCGCCGAGTCCCTCAACCTCGCCGCGGCGGCGGCCGTGATCGTGTACGAGGCGGCCCGCCAGCGCGGGCGGCCGGCAAAGGCCCGGCCATGTCGATGAGCGCCGCGCCGGACGCGGCGATGCTCGACTGGTTGCCCGACCCGACGGTCGTGGTGGGCCCGGACGGTCGGATCGTCGCGTGCAACCGCCTCGCGAACCGGCTGGCGGGCAGCGAGCTGACGGGCAAGCCCGCGGACGAGGTGCTCGCCCTCACCGACGAGGCCGGACGGGACTGGTGGACCTGCGCCCGGCCGCTCGAGGCCGACCCGCGCCTCGCGCCCCGCATCCCGGAGACCGATCTCGAGCTGCAGGTCGACGAGGAGCGCACCCGCCCGGTGACGCTCGTTGCGGCCCGCGTCCAGGCCGACGACGGTTCCGTGCACCTGCTCGTCTCACTGCGCCGGGCGGAGCGCCGCCGGCGTCTCGACGCCGCACGCAGCGACCTCGTGTCGACGGTCAGCCACGAGATCCGCTCCCCGCTCACGAGCGTGAAGGGGTTCACGAAGACCCTGCTCGCGAAGTGGGACCGCTTCACCGACGACCAGAAGCGCCAGATGCTCGCGACGGTCAACGACGACGCGGACCGGGTGACGCGGCTGCTCGGCGAGCTGCTCGACGTGAGCAGGATCGACGCGGGCCGTCTGCGCCTGCGCCGCCAGCTCATCGACATCGGAACGGTCGTCGGCCGGGTCGTCGACCGCTTCGCGGTGGCCGACCCGCGCGGCCGGGTCGCCGTCGCGTTGCCCGACGGGATGCCGCAGCTGTACGCCGACCCCGACAAGATCGACCAGGTCGTCACGAACCTCGTCGAGAACGCGCTGAAGTACAGCGACGGCCCCGTGCAGGTGCGTGGGGTCGTGCGCACCGACGAGGTGGAGATCAACGTGAGCGACGAGGGTCCCGGCATCGCCGCCGAGCACCTCGAGGAGATCTTCACGAAGTTCTTCCGCCGGTCGGGGGAGCGGCGCTCCGGCACGGGCCTCGGCCTCTACATCGCGAAGGGGATCGTGGAGGCGCACGGCGGGCGCCTGTGGGCGACGAGCGCGGTGGGGCAGGGCTCACGCTTCTCGTTCACGCTGCCGCGGGGTGGTCTGGGGCTTGTCGGGCTGCCCGTACCGGGGGCGGCTCGCCGCGTCGAGGAGACCCGCACGTGAGGCGGCACGGGGGTAGGGTCCTTTCACCGTGACCGACATCGCCACCGACATCGCCCGCATCCGCGACGAGGGGCTCGCCCGGCTGCGCACCGCGCGGACCCTCGATGAGCTCGACGCGGCCCGCAGCGCGGCCCTCGGCAAGCGCAGCGAGCTGACTGCCGTGCAGCGCAGCCTCGGGACGATGGGCACGGACCAGCGGCGCACGGTCGGGGCGGAGGTCAATGCCGCGCGCGCACTGCTCACCGACGCGGAAGCGGTCCGGCGCGCCGAGCTCGAGGCGGAGCGCGACCGGGTCACCCTCGCCGCGGAGCGCATCGACGTGACCCTGCCCCCGCGGGTGCCGACCCGGGGAGGCCTCCACCCCGTCTTCGAGACGATGGAACGGCTGACCGACATCCTCGTGGGTCTGGGCTACCGGGTCGCCGAGGGCCCCGAGGTTGAAACGGAGTGGCACAACTTCGACGCGCTCAACGCCCCACCGGACCACCCGGCCCGCTCGCTGCAGGACACCATCTACGTCGAGCGTCTCGACGGGACGGCGCGCCCCGACGGCATCACCGGTGTGCTCCTGCGCCCGCAGACCTCACCGATGCAGATCCGGACGATGCTCGCCGAGCAGCCGCCGATCTACGTCGCCATCCCGGGGCGGGTCTACCGCGCCGACACCGCCGACGCCACGCACCTGCCGATGTTCCACCAGGTCGAGGGTCTGGCCGTGGACACCGACCTGTCCTTCGCCGACCTGAAGGGCAGCCTGGTCGTCGCGGCGCGGGCGCTGCTCGGCGAGGGCGTGCGTCTTCGCTTCCGCCCGCACTACTTCCCGTTCACCGAGCCGTCCTGCGAGCTTGACGCCTGGAACGGCGACCGGTGGATGGAGGTGCTCGGCGCGGGCATGGTGCATCCGAACGTCCTGCGCGCCGGCGGCCTCGACCCCGAGCAGTTCCGGGGGTTCGCCTGGGGCATGGGGGTCGACCGTATGGCGATGCTCCGCCACGGCATCAGCGACCTGCGCCTGCTCGTCGAGAACGACCTCCGGTTCCTCGCGAGCGTGTAGGCGGAGGACGACCGGTGCGCGTACCCCTTTCGTGGCTCTCCGACTTCGTGGACATCACGCTGTCCGCCGAGGACCTTGCCGAGACCCTCACCGTCGGGGGGCTGCAGGTGGAGGCCATCGAGCGGCCCAGCGCCGGGGCGCGTGGCGTGGCGGTCGCCGAGGTGCGGTCGGTGGAGAAGGTAGCGGGAAGCGACAAGCTCCACCTCGTCGAGGCCTTCGACGGCACCGACACCCTCGAGGTGGTATGCGGCGCGGCGAACTACGGGCCGGGCGACCGGGTCGCCTGGGCCAAGCCCGGCGCGACCCTGCCGGGGGGCGTGGAGATCGGCCGCAGGCAGCTGTTCGGGGTGACCTCCAACGGCATGCTCGCGAGCCCCCGCGAGCTCGGCGTCGGCGACGACCATCGCGGCATCTGGGTCCTCGAGCGCGACGCCCCGCTCGGTGCGGACGTCGCCGAGTGGCTGGGGCTCGACGATGCCGTCCTCGTCCTCGAGGTCACCCCTGACCGGGGTTACGCGCTGTCGCTGCACGGCCTGGCCCGCGACCTCGCCGCACTCACCGGCGCGGACCTGCACCTTCCTGCACTGCCCTCGGAGCGCCCGGCGGGCGCCGGCCCGCCGCCCCATCCCGTCCCCGTCACGATCGCCGACCCCGACCGCTGCCGGCGCTTCGACGCCCGCACGATCGGGGGGGTCGAACCGGGACCGTCCCCGGCGTGGCTGCAGCGCCGCCTCGCCGCGGCGGGCATGCGCCCGGTGTCCAACCTCGTCGACGCGACGAACGCCGTGATGCTCGAGACCGGCAACCCCACGCACGCCTACGACCTCGCGCTCCTCGCCGGCCCGGCGATCGAGGTGCGCACCGCGCGGGCGGGGGAGCGCCTGCGCACCCTCGACGGGGTGGACCGCGACCTGGATGCCGACGACCTGCTCATCTGCGACGCCGACGGGCCGATCGCGCTCGCGGGCGTGATGGGCGGCGAGGCGACGGAGATCAACCCGGCCACCCGTGACGTGCTCGTCGAGGTGGCGAACTTCGACGCGTGCAGCGTCCTGCGCACCGCCCGGCGCCACGGCCTCCACACGGAGGGGTCGCGGCGCTGGGAGAAGACCGTGCCGCCCGAGAGCGTGCCGGTCGCCGCCGACCGCTGCGTCGAGCTCGTCACCGCCACGGCCGGGGGCGGGGTGGGCGCCCAGGCCGACCACTACCCGAATCCGCCCGAGCGCCCCGTCATCCGGCTGCGGCCCCCGCGGGCCTGCGCCCACCTCGGGGTGGACCTCACCGCAGCGGACCAGGCGGCGCTGCTCGAGGCCATCGACTGCGCGGTCACGCCGGCGGGCGTCGACCTCGACGTCACGCCGCCCGCGTACCGGCCCGACCTGCGCCTCGAAGCCGACCTCTACGAGGAGATCGCCCGTCTCCACGGGTACGGGCGCGTACCCGAGCGGGTGCCGTCCACCGGCCAGGTCGGCCGGCGCACCCCCGAGCACGACGCGCGCCGCGCGCTGCGCGGCGCGCTTGCCGGCGGCGGATGGACGGAGGTCATGCCGTTCCCGTTCATCGCCGACGCCGACATCGACAGCCTCGCACTCGACCCCGACGACCGCCGGCGGCGCACGATCGCGCTCGTCAACCCGCTGTCGAAGGAGGAGTCGGTGCTCCGTACGACGTTGCTGCCCGGGCTGCTGCGCGTCGTGCGCCACAACGTCAACCGGCAGACGCCCGACGTGGCGGTCTTCGAGGTCGGCCACGTGTTCCTCGAGCCGACGCCGGAGCAGCCGGGAGCCGACGGCGGACCCGACGGCACGGTGCTGCCCGCCGAGCCGATCATGCTCGGGCTCGCGGCCTGCGGCGCGTTCGTCCCGGCCCGCCACGACCGCCCGGCCCGGGACGCGGACCTGTTCGACCTGCTCGGCGCCGTCGAGCTCGTCCTGCGCACCCTCGGCCGGTCGGGACTCGACGCCACGCGCACCGCCGAGCCGCCCTTCCACCCGGGGCGTGCCGCGCGGCTGCGCGTCGGCGGCCGCGACGTCGGTGTCGCCGGCGAGCTCCACCCGCGGGTGGCGGCGGCGTTCGAGGTGCCGCCCCGCACGCTCGTGGCGGAGCTCGACCTCGCGCCGATCCTCGCCGGCGGGGTCCGGCCCCGCCACGCCGTCGTCCCGTCACCGCTGCCGGGGCTGCGCTTCGACGTCGCCGTCGTCGTCGACGAGGACACCTCCGCGGCGGCGGTCGAGGCCGCGGTGCGCGCGGGCGCCGGCGCGCGGGTGACCGCGGTGACATTGTTCGACGTCTACCGCGGCGCGCAGCTCGGTGAGGGCCGCAAGAGCCTCGCCTACACCGTGCTTCTCGACGACCCCGAGCGCCAGCTCACCGACACCGACGAGGCGCAGGCCATCGACGCCATCGCGCGCGCGGTCGGCGACGCCGTCGGCGGCACCCTCCGCCGGTAGCCGGCCGGCGGGGAGCCGGGTCGCCATGGTCGCCGCACCGTGCGGACACGGCCCAGGCGGCCCCGGGCCTTGCAATGCGGGCCACGGGGCGTATGGTTATGCATCTGCATGCATGGAGGAGGACGGCATGGACGTGGGGATCATCGGAGGGTCGGGGTACGGGGGCGCCGAGCTGCTTCGCCTGCTCGGCAGCCACCCGACCCTGAAGGTCCGCACGGTGGCGGCGCGCACGAGCGCGGGCCGCGACCTCGCGGAGGTCTTCCCGCATCTCGGCATGAGCGGGCGGCTCGCCCCGTCCGAGCCCGACGCGGTCGCCGGATGCGACGTCGTGTTCCTCGCCACGCCCCACGAGGCGAGCATGGCCCTGGCGCCCGCCCTGCTCGACCAGGGCGCGGCCGTGGTCGACCTGTCGGGGGCGTTCCGGCTCGATGCCGCGACCTTCAGCGACTGGTACGGGCTCGCGCACGCCGCTCCCGACCTCGCCCCGGCCGCCTACGGCCTGCCGGAGACGTCGCGCGGCGACCTCGACGGCGCCCGGCTCGTGGCCAACCCGGGCTGCTATCCCACCGCGGCCCTGCTCGCGCTCTGGCCGCTCGCCGGGCTCGTCGACCCGGCGACGGTCGTCGTCGCCGGCCTGTCGGGCACGTCAGGCGCCGGCAAGGGCCTGCGCGAGGACCTCCACGTCAGCCACGCGGTGGCGAACGTGAGCCCGTACGCCGCGCCCCGACACCGCCACACCCCCGAGATCGAAGCCGGATGGGCCCGCGCGGCACGGCTGCCCGAGCCCGCGCCGGTGAGCTTCACCCCCCACCTCGTGCCTATGGCGCGGGGCCTGCTCGCCACGGTCTGCGCCGCGCTCACCGACGGGGTGGACCCCGCTGCGGTGCGCGGCGCCTACGCCGACGCCTACGCCGGCGAGCCGTTCGTGACGGTGCTCCCCGAGGGCGCATGGCCGGCCACCGCCTACGTGTCGGGGGGCAACGCCGCCCATGTCGGCGTGGCGGTGGACCCCCGCACCGGGCGGGTCACGGCCTCGTGCGCGATCGACAACCTCGGCAAGGGTGCCGCCGGTCAGGCCATCCAGAACGCCAACATCGTGCTCGGCCTGCCGGAGGCCGCCGGTCTCAGCGCCGCCGGCGTCTACCCGTGAGCGGCCGCCGGTCGCCGGTCGACCTCCCCGGGGGTGTGTGCGCCGTGCCGGAGATCGCCGCGGCCGGGGTCGCCGCCGGCCTGAAGCCGAGCGGCCGCCTCGACCTCGCGATCGTCGACGCGGGCAGGGTCGTCGCCGCCGCGGCGGTCCAGACCACGAACCAGGTCAAGGCCGCGCCGGTGCTCCTCACCTCCCGCCACGTGGCCAACGGGCGGGCCCGGGCGGTGCTGCTGAACGCGGGCAGCGCCAACGTCTGCACCGGTCCGGACGGCATGGCGCTCGCCGAGGAGTCGACCGTCGCGGTCGGGCGCGAGCTCGGGTGCGAGCCGGCGGACGTCCTCGTCTGCTCGACCGGCGTGATCGGGGTCCCGATCCCACGCGGGCCGTTCCTCGCCGGCATCCCCGCCGCCGCCGCGGCGCGCTCGCGGGACGGCGGCAGCCGGGCTGCGAAGGCCATCATGACGACCGACACGTTCCCGAAGGAGGCCGCCGTGCGGGTCGAGGACGGGACCGGCACGTGCGTCGTCGGCGGGATGGCGAAGGGCGCCGGCATGCTCGAGCCGACGATGGCGACCATGCTCGCCGTCGTCACGACCGACGCGCCCGTCCAGGGACCGGTGCTGCGCTCCTGCGTCCGGGAGGTCGTCGCCCACACGTTCGGCCGCGTGAGCGTCGACGCGTGCCAGTCGACGAACGACGCGGTGGTCGTCCTCGCGACCGGCAGCGCCGCCCGCCCGCCGTCGCTCTCGGCGTTCAAGGACGGGCTCACGGCGGTGTGCGCCCGCCTGGCCGAGGCGCTCGTGCGCGACGGCGAAGGCGCGCGCAAGCTCGTGCGCCTGCGCGTGACGGGAGCGCGCAGCGAGGCGGACGCCGTCGGCGTCGCCAGGGCGATCGCGCGCAGCGTCCTCGTGCGGACCGCCATCGCCGGGGCAGACCCCAACTGGGGCCGGATCCTCGCCGCCGCCGGCGCCGGGCCGGTCCCGTTCGACCCGGCGCGGGTGGCGGTGACCTTCGGCAACGTGACCGTTTGCCGGTTCGGCGTCGTCGCGTCCTTCGACCGGGGGCTCGCGTCACGCGCGTTGTCCGGGCGCGAGGTCACCGTCACCGTCGACCTGGGGCTGGGGCCGGCCGAAGCCACGCTGCTCACCTGCGACCTCACCCACGACTACGTGACCATCAACGCGGAGTACACGACATGAGCCTGCCGGCGGAGGAGATCGGCCGCGGGACGTCCGGCCACCAGCCCGACCCGGCGTCCGCCGGGTCGCCGGCGGCCCAGCTGAGCAGCCGCACCCGCCTCGCGCAGGAGAAGGCGCGCGTCCTGAGGGAGGCGCTGCCATGGGTGACGCGCTGGGCCGGCAGCACGGTCGTGGTCAAGTACGGGGGGCACGTGACCGGTGAGCTGGACGCCGGGCAACCCGTCGACGCGGCCTTCGCCGCCGACATCGCCCTGCTGCGGCGTGTCGGCCTGCGCGTCGTCGTGGTCCACGGCGGAGGGCCGCAGATCTCGGCGCTCTCACGGCGTCTCGGCCTCGAGCCACGGTTCGTCGACGGTCGCCGCGTCACCGACGAGGCCACGCTCGAGGTGGTGAGGATGGTCCTGCTCGGCCAGGTCAACCCACGCCTCGTCGGCCTCATCAACGCTGCGGGGGCGCCGGCCGTCGGCGTGTCGGGAACCGACGCCGGCCTGCTCGGCGTGCGGCCGGCCGACCCGGCGCTCGGCGCCGTCGGGGAGGTCGAGCGGGTCGACACGACCGTGCTCGACGGCCTGCTCGACAACGGTGCGGTACCCGTCGTCGCGACGGTCGGGCGCGGGCCGGGCGGGGAGGAGCGCAACGTCAACGCCGACACGGCGGCAGGCGCGGTCGCGGCGGCGCTCGGCGCCGACAAGCTCATCTACCTCACGAACGTGCCCGGCCTCTACGAGCACTTCGGGACCGGGGACCAGGCGCTGCTCAGCGAGGTCGAGCCCGCGAGGCTGCGCGAGATGCTCGACACGAGGGAGCTCCACGCAGGCATGGTGCCGAAGGTCGAGAGCATGCTCGCCGCGCTCGAGGGGGGCGTCGACCGCGCCTACCTGCTCGACGGGCGCATCGAGCACGCGCTGCTTCTCGAGATCTTCACCGACGAGGGCATCGGCACCCAGGTATCGAAGGAAGCCTCATGACGAGCGTGCAGTCCCGCGAGGCGGCGGCCCTGATCGGCACCTACCGGCGCTTTCCCGTGGAGTTCGTCGCAGGCCAGGGTCCATGGCTGACCGACGCCGACGGCGCTCGCTACCTCGACTTCCTGTCCGGCCTCGCGGTGACCTCCCTCGGGCACGCCCATCCCGCGGTGGCCGACGCGGTCGCCGCCCAGGCGCGCCGGCTCGTGCACACGTCGAACCTCTACTACACCGAGCTGCAGGTGCGCCTGGCCGAGCGCCTCCACGCGACGCTCGGCTGGGTCGACGCGAAGGCGTTCTTCGCCAACTCCGGCGCCGAGGCGAACGAGGCGGCGCTGAAGCTCGCCCGGCGCCACGGCAAGCACCAGGATCCCGACAAGGTCGAGGTGGTCGCGCTGTCGGGCAGCTTCCACGGGCGCACGCTCGCGACCCTCGCGGTGACGGGGAGCCCTGCGAAGCACGAACCGTTCGCCCCGCTGGGCGACTGGGTCACGCACGTGCCCTACGACGACCCCGACGCGCTCGACGCCGCCGTCGGCGAGCGGACGAGCGCCGTGCTGCTCGAGGCGGTCCAGGGAGAGGGCGGCGTGCGGGTCGTTCCCGACGCCGTGTGGCGGGCGGCCCGCTCGGCGTGCGACCGCGTCGGCGCACTACTCGTCGCCGACGAGGTCCAGACCGGCCTCGGGCGGCTCGGCGCCTGGTACGGCTGGCAGACCACGAGGGCCGAGGCGTCGGCGCACGGGCCACCGGACGCGGAGCCGCTGCCCGTCGTGCCCGACGTCGTCACGCTCGCGAAGGCCCTCGCGAACGGCCTTCCGATCGGCGCGATGATCGCGCGCGGCGACGGGGCCAAGGCGCTCGGCCCCGGCGAGCATGCGACCACCTTCGGTGGGGGACCGGTCGTGTGCGCAGCGGCCCTCGCCGTCCTCGACACGATCGAACGGGAAGGCCTCGTCGCGCGCGCCGCCACCCTCGGGGCGTTGCTCGCGAGCCGGCTCAGCGCGCTCGTCGACACCGCACCCCTCGCAGCGGCGGTGCGCGGGCGGGGCCTGCTCCAGGCGCTGGTCCTCGACCGCCCCGTGGCGGCCGAGGTCACCGCGGCTGCGCTGCGCCGCCGCCTCGTCGTCAACTGCGTCGCCCCCGACGCGGTTCGCCTCGCCCCGCCGTTCGTGATCGACGAGGCCGATGTCGACGAGATGGCGACGCGGCTCGGCGCCGCGCTCGCCGACGTGTCACGGGAGACGGGGTGAACGCGCCGCCGCACCGCGGCGGTCCCGCCCGCCGGGAGGACCCGCCCCTCGTGCTGGTCGTGGAGGACGACAAGGGGGTGCGCGAGCTGCTCGAGATCGTGCTGTCCGGGGAGGGCTTCGAGGTCCACACCGCCCGCGACGGGCTCGAGGGACTGCTCAAGGTCCGCATGCTCGACCCCGCGGCACTCGTCCTGGACATCATGATGCCCGACATCGGGGGCCTGCGGGTCCTCGACCAGCTGGCCGCCGAGCACGCCGGGACGCCCGTCATCGTGGTCACCGGCGCTGCCGAGGCGGCCGACGTCGCCCGTGAACGCCTCGGCAAGGCGAACGTGTTCGTCAAGCCGTTCGACATCGACCTGCTCGTCGAGCGGATCCGGGCGGTCGCGAGCAGCCCGGGGGCGACCTCGTGACGAAGCGCGACTTCCTCACCGTCGATGCCCTGACGCCCGCCGAGCTCACCTGCCTGCTCGACGAGGCCGACCGGCTCAAGGCGCAGCGGGCGCACCGCCGCGACCTCGCGGGGCTGGCGGTCGGCATGCTGTTCGAGAAGCCGTCCACCCGGAGCCGGGTGTCCTTCGAGGTGGCGGTCACCGAGCTCGGAGGCCATGCCGTCGTGCTGAGTGGCGGCGACCTCCAGCTCGGGCGCGGCGAGACCGTCGAGGACACCGCGCGGGTGCTGTCGCGCTACCTCCACGCGCTCGTCGTCCGCACGTTCGCCCAGTCCCGCCTGGAGGCCCTCGCGGCGAGTGGCTCCATCCCCGTCGTCAACGCCCTGTCGGACTTCTCCCACCCCTGCCAGGCGCTCGCCGACCTGCAGACCATCCGGGAACGCAAGGGCCGCCTCGCGGGGGTGCGCCTCGCCTACCTCGGCGACGGCAACAACGTCGCGAACTCGCTGCTGCTCGCCGGCGCCATGACGGGGATGCGGGTCGCGATGGGGTGCCCCCCCGGCTACGCGCCGATCCCCCAGGTCGTCACCGCGGCACAGACCCTCGCCGCGGAGAGCGGCGGGGAGATCGTCGTGACGGCCGACCCGCTCGCGGCCGCCGACGGCGCCGACGCCGTCTACACCGACGTGTGGGCCTCGATGGGCCAGGAGGCCGAACGGGACGCCCGCCGGCTCATGTTCCACCCGTTCCAGGTGAGCCGGCACGTGATGGAGGTCGCCGACCCCGACGCCATCGTCCTTCACTGCCTGCCCGCGCATCGCGGCGAGGAGATCACCGCGGAGGTCCTCGACGGCCCGCAGAGCGCCGTGTGGGACCAGGCGGAGAACCGTCTGCACACCCAGAAGGCCCTGCTCGCCCTCCTCGTCGGGAGCAGCCGGTGACGGCCCGCGAGCGGCGCCGCCAGCTCATCCGCGAGCTCGTGTCCCGCTACGAGATCGGCTCCCAGAGCGCGCTCGTCGCGCTGCTCGCCGAGCAGGGGGTCGACGCCACCCAGGCAACCGTCAGCCGCGACCTCGACGAGCTCGGCATCGGCAAGGTGCGCGGCGCCGACGGCAGGGTCGCCTACGCCCTGCCGGAACCCGGCGGGCTCGCCCAGATCCTCCGGCAGTTCGTCGCCTCCGTGGACGCGAGCGGCAACCTCGCCGTGGTCCGCACCCCGCCGGGCGCGGCGAGCGCGGTGGCGAGCGCCATCGACGGGGCGGCGCTGCCCGGCGTGCTCGCCACCGTCCAGGGCGACGACACCCTGCTCGTCGTCGCGGCAGAGGGCACGAGCGGGAGAACCGTCGCCGACCGCTTGACCGCGATCAAGGAGAGCCGAGCATGACCCGCCATCCGCAAGACGACCAACCGGTGTCGGCAGAGCCCCGGTCGGCGCCCCGCCTCGTGCTCGCGTACTCCGGCGGCCTCGACACCTCCGTGGCGATCCGCTGGCTCGCCGAGGAGAGGGGCTACGACGTCGTGGCCTGCGCGATCGACGTCGGCCAGGCCGCCGACGGCGAGATGGAGCGCGTCCGCCAGCGGGGTCTCGACTGCGGGGCGGTCGAGTCCGTCGTCGTCGACGCCCGCACCGAGTTCGCTGAGCGCTACGTCGCCCCGGCGATCGCGGCGAACGCCCTCTACATGGGCAAGTACCCCCTCGTGTCCGCGCTGTCGCGCCCGCTCATCACCGACCACCTCGTGCGCGTTGCCCGGGAGACGGGCGCGAGCGCGATCGGGCACGGATGCACCGGCAAGGGCAACGACCAGGTGCGCTTCGAGGTCACCGCGATGGCGATCGCCCCCGACATCACCGTCGAGGCCCCGATCCGCGAGTGGGGGCTGTCGCGCGAGGAGGCGATCCGGTGGGCGGGCGAGCGCGGCATCCCCATCCCGGTGAAGCACGAGTCGCCCTACTCGATCGACGAGAACCTGTGGGGCCGCACCGCCGAGTGCGGCGTCCTCGAGGACCCGTGGGAGTCCCCGCCCGAAGAGGTCTACGAGCGCTCGGCGGCGCTGGCCGACGCCCCCGCCGAGCCCGAGGAGCTCGTCCTCACGTTCCGTGACGGCCTGCCGGTTGCCGTCGACGGCAAGGAGCTCGACCTCGCCGCCCTCATCGCCGAGGTCGACGCGCGGGCCGGCGCCCACGGCGTCGGGCGGATCGACATGGTCGAGGACCGCCTCGTCGGCATCAAGAGCCGTGAGATCTACGAGTGCCCCGGGGCGGTGACGATCCTCACGGCCCACCGCGACCTCGAGGACCTCTGCCTGGAGCAGGAGCTCGCGCAGGAGAAGCGGGGCCTCGAGGGGCGCTACGCCCAGCTCGTCTACAACGGCCTGTGGTTCACGCCCCTCAAGCGCGCCATGGACGCGTTCGTGGCCGTCAGCCAGCGCTACGTCGCCGGCGACGTCCGCATGCGCCTGCACAAGGGCTCCGCGTCGGTCGCGGGGCGCCGCAGCGACATCGGCCTCTACGACCACGACCTTGCCACCTACGACGCGAGCGACCGCTTCGACCACACCCAGGCGGAGGGGTTCGTGAAGCTCTGGGGCCTGCCGACCAAGGTGTGGGCGCGGCGGCAGGGCTCCCTGTGACCGTCGTGCTCGTGCTGTGGCGGTCGCGGCTCGCCGCTGGACCCGCCGCGGCGGTCACGACCCGGCTCCGGACCACTCACCCGCCCACCCTCCAGGGTCCTGCGCCGAGCCGCGACCGCTTCCGCCGCCGTGACCGCAAGCGCCGGTCGTGCCATGGCTGAGGGGCGGCTGTGGGGTGGGCGGTTCGGTGAGGAGCCGGATGCGGCGGCGTGGCGGCTCGGCCGGTCGGTCCACTTCGACGCGCGCCTGTGGCCCTACGACCTCGCCGGGTCGCGTGCGCACGCCGACGAGCTGCGGCGCCTCGGGCTCCTCGGGGAGGACGATCACGCCGCAGTCCGTACGGCGCTCGACACCGTCGCCGCCGAGTTCGCGGGCGGGGCGTTCGCCTTCCTCGACGGCGACGAGGACCTGCACGGCGCGATCGAGCGGCGCCTCGTCGAGCTGACCGGCGAGGCCGGGGGCCGCCTGCGCGCCGGTCGCAGCCGCAACGACCAGATCGCGAGCGACCTTCGCCTGTACTGCCGTGACGCGGGGGCGGGCGTGGTCGCGGGCATCCGCGGGCTGCAGACCACCCTCGTCGACCGGGCGGACGGGGTGCTCGACTGGCTCGCGCCGGGGTTCACGCACCTGCAGCGCGCACAGCCGGTCACGCTCGCGCACCACCTGCTCGCCCATGCCTGGGCGCTCGACCGCGACGCGGGACGGGTGGCCGACGCCCTTGCCCGCGCCGACGCGTCGACGCTGGGCGCGGGCGCCCTCGCCGGGGTGACGCTCGGGCTGGACCCGGCGCGGTACGCGGTGGCGCTCGGCTTCTCCCGGTCGGCGGCCAACTCGATGGACGCCGTGGCCGACCGCGACTTCGTCGTCGAGCTCCTCGCCGCGTTCGCCCTGCTCGGCGTCCACCTGTCGCGCCTGGGGGAGGAGGTCGTGCTGTGGAGCTCCGCGGAGTTCGGCTGGGCCCGCGTCGGTGACGCCTTCTCGACCGGCAGCTCGATCATGCCGCAGAAGCGCAACCCCGATGTCGCCGAGCTCGTCCGCGGCAAGACCGGCCGGCTCGTCGGTGACCTCGTCAGCCTCCTGGTCACCCTGAAGGGGCTGCCGCTCGCCTACAACCGCGACCTCCAGGAGGACAAGGAGCCTCTGTTCGACGCGGTCGACACGCTCGACGTCGCCCTGCCGGCCATGGCCGGAACCGTGGCCTCGCTCGTGTTCGACCGCGACCGCCTGGCCGCCACGGCGGCCGGCGGGTTCGCCCTGGCCACCGACCTCGCCGAGGAGCTCGTCCGCCGGGGCGTCCCGTTCCGCGCCGCGCACGAGCAGGTCGGGCGCCTCGTCGCCGCGTGCGAGCGGCGTGGCGTCGACGTGGCCGACCTCGGCCACGAGGAGCTCGCCGCCGCCCTCCCGGCGCTCGGTGACGCCCCGCCGGACCTCACCGACCCCCGGGCGGCCGTGGCTCGGCGCGCGGCGAGCCTCGGCCCCGCCCCGCAGCGGGTCCGTGAGCAGGCGAGGCTCTTGCGCGCGCGACTGGCGTGAACGGAAGTTCCCCCGGACGGGGGCAGTAGGGATGTTCCGCCTCCCGGTATGCTCGTAGGTTACGGAAGCGTTGCCGATGGCAGCCGCGTGGCGACAGGCTGAAAGGAAACCACTGGCCGTGCACACGCTGTGCCAGGGCCGACCCCCGGGACCCGCGTGAGCTGGCCCCGCGTCGGCGTCCTCGCGCCACTGCGCCGCCGGAACTTCCGGCTGCTGGCCGTCGCCTCGCTCACGTCCCTGCTCGGCGACGGCTTGTTCCGCGTAGCCATCGCGGTGCAGGTGTACGCCATCGAGAACGACCCCCGGGCGCTGGCTATGGTGGCCGTCGCCTGGGCCGGGGCCCAGGTGCTCGCCCTGCCCGCCGGCGGGTGGGCGAGCGACCGCTTCGAACGCCGGCGGGTGATGATCTGCGCCGACCTGTGGCGGGCCGCCGCCGTGGGCGCGATCGGCGTGCTCAGCGTCACGGGCGACCTCGCGCTGTGGCACATGTACGTGCTCGGCGCGGCCTTCGGCGCCGGCAACGGCTTCTTCAACCCGGCCGCGACCTCCCTCGTGCCCGACCTCCTGCCCGACGACGACCTGCCCCAGGCCAACGCCTTCCTCGGCGTCGCCCGGCCGGGGATGCTGTGGATCCTCGGGCCGCTCGCCGGCGGCTTCGTCGTCAGCGCCACCGAACCGGGGGCGGCGTTCCTTCTGGACGCGGTGACCTTCCTCGTCTCCGCGCCGCTGCTCGCCGCGATCAGCGTCCGGATACGGGGGGAGATCACCCCGGGTGGCTTCGGGCAGACCCTGCGCGACATCGGCGAGGGGCTGCGGTTCGTGCGCCGGGAGTCGTGGGCGGGGCTGTGGCTGCTCGCCGCCGCGATCAGCACGCTTGCCTTCCACGGACCCTTCGACGTGCTCGTCCCGTACCGGTTCAAGAACGACCTCGGGATGAACGACGGACAGATGGCGACGGCGATGAGCCTGATCCTCGCCGCCGGCGGGGCCGGTTCGATCCTCGTCTCCGTGGTCATCGGCCAGCGCGGCCTGCCGCGGCGGTTCATGACCGTGCTGTACGTCGCCGAGACCGTGGGGGTGCTCGGCATCGTCGGCCTCGGGCTCATGACCACGAGAACCCACGCGATGCTCGCCGGCCTGGTCATCTTCACGATGTTCGCGCTGAGCGAGATCATCTGGCACACGACGATGCAGCGCCACGTGCCCCGGGGGATGCTCGGGCGGGTGTCGAGCCTCGACTGGATGGCGTCCGTGGGGCTGGCCCTCGCGAGCTTCGCCGCCGCCGGACCGCTCGGGCGGGTCTACGGCGCGGAGCAGGTGCTCATCGGGGCAGGCGTCGCGGGTACGGTCGCGTTGCTCGTCATCATGGCGCTGCCCGGGGCGCGCGCCCTGGAGAACCGCCTGCCGAGGCACGTCGCGCAGGCACCCCCGGAACCGCCGGGCGCGAACTTCGAGGGCCTGTCGGGGGGCCCTTCCGTGCCGGCCCACCCCGGCTCCGGGCCTCCAGGTCTGCAGGGCTAGAGGGGGGCAAGCGGCGAAGCGGTAGCGCCGGGCGTCTAGAGGCCGAGAACGTCCCCGGCGTCCGACCGTGCGGGCGGAGCCACCGCCTGGCGCCCGCAGGCGCCGCACACCGCGCTCGTGCCGTCAGGGGTGGGGGTTCGGGCACCGCAGAGGCACAGGGCCCCACCCGTCGTCGACGCCTGCACGTCGAGGCGCACGTCGGGCAGCGTCACCGCGTCGTCGAGCCCGGCGTCGGTCAGGGCTTCCCGCGCGCGCTGACGGACGACGGTGTCGGCGAGGCTCGCCACCCAGCGCAGGAGCGCCTCCTGCGACAGCCCGTGGGGCACCGGCAGGTCGACGTGGACGGCGACCGTCACCGCACCGGCCTCGAGCGGCGTGAGGTCGGCGCGGGAAACCTCCGCCATCCGGCGGTTGCCCGGGTCGAAGAGCGTGACGGTGTCGGTCGCCAGCGCCGCGACGACGCCCGTCACGTCCGAGGCGCGGGCCCACGACCCCAGGAGGGGCTCACGCCCGCCGCTGTCCGCACTGCTCATGGTCCGTGCATGCTAGTGGGGGGGCCATCCGCGCGCTACGTGGTCGTCCGGGCCCGGCCGCGTCGGGAGAGGGCGACGTAGCATCGAGCGCGTGAGCTGGACGAACGAGGACGTGGCCGCGCGGTTCGCCGAGATCGCCACCCTGCTGCGCCTGCGCGGCGACGACCCCTTCCGCGTCCGCGCCTACGAGCGTGCCGCGGCGACGATCGGCGCGGCGGCCGTCGATCTTTCGACCCTCGAGCCGGCGGAGATCGCGCGCCTCAAGGGCATCGGGACGTCGACCGCGAAGAAGATCACCGAGTACCTGCGGACAGGGACGATCGGGATGCTCGAGGAGCTGCGCGGTGACATCCCCGCCGGGCTGCTCGAGCTCATCCGGGTCCCGGGCCTCGGTCCGAAGACCGCCCGGCTCCTCCATGACGAGCTCGGGATCGACTCCGTCGAGCGCCTGCGCGCCGCGCTGGACGCCCAGGCGCTGCGCGACCTCCCGGGACTCGGCGCGAAGACCGAGGAGAACCTCCGCGAGTCGCTTGCCCGCATGGGCGTGAAGGACAGCGACCGTGTCCCGGCGGCCGACGCCATCGCCGTCGCGGAGGAGCTCGTCGCGCGGCTCCGCGAGGTGCCGGGCGTCACCGACGCCGCCTACGCCGGCAGCCTCCGGCGGATGCGCGAGACCGTCGGCGACATCGACGTGCTCGCCGCGAGCGAGGATCCGGGCGCCGTCCACGCGACCCTGCGCGACTCGCCGCTCGTCGTGAAGGTCCTCGCCGCCGGCGAGAAGAAGACAAGCGTGCTCACCGTCCGGGGACTGCAGGCGGACCTGCGCGTCGTCGAGCCGGCGGCGTGGGGTGCGGCGCTCGTGTACTTCACCGGGTCGAAGGCGCACAACGTGCGCATCCGCGAGCGGGCCGTGCGGCGTGGCCTCACGGTGAACGAGTACGGCGTGTTCGACCGGGAGACCGGGGAGCGGGTCGCGGGGTCGTCCGAAGCGGAGGTGTACGCGGCGCTCGGCATGGTCGAGGTGCCCCCGCCGCTGCGCGAGGACACCGGCGAGGTGGAGGCCGCCGTGGCCGGCGAGCTCCCGCGGGTGGTCACCATCGCCGACGTCCGTGGCGACCTCCACGGCCACAGTGACTGGTCGGGCGACGGCAAGGCGAGCCTCGTCGAGATGCTCGACGCGGCGGCCGCCCGAGGCTACGCCTACTGGGCGGTCACCGACCACGCCGAGGACCTGTCCATCAACGGGCTGTCGCGGGAACGCATGCTCGCCCAGCGCGCGGAGATCGCCCGGCTGGCCGACCGCTACCCGACGATGCGCATCCTCCACGGCGCCGAGCTGAACATCGCCATCGACGGCGGGCTCGACTACGACCCGGAGTTCCTGCTCGGGTTCGACTTCACGGTGGCGAGCGTCCACAGCCTGCTCCGCCGGCCACCCGCCGAGCAGACCGCCCGCATCCTGGCCGCCATGGAGAACCCCGCGGTCAACGTCATCGGCCACCCGACCGGCCGCAAGATCGGCGTCCGGCCCGGCTACGAGGTCGACTTCGACGCGATCGTCGGGGCCGCCGTCGAGACCGGCACCGCGCTGGAGGTCAACGCCTCTCCCCGCCGGCTCGACCTCGGGGGGGACCTCGTGCGCCGCGCGGTGCAGGCAGGAGCGCAGCTCGCGATCTCCTGCGACGCCCACTCCGTCGGTGACCTCACGAGCCTGCGCTACGGCGTCGCGACCGCCCAGCGGGGGTGGGCGACGCCAGGAGACGTGCTGAACTGCCGGGATCTCCACGGCCTGCTCGCCTTCGTCGCGGCGAAGCGCTCGGGGCAGGGCGGGCGCGGATGACGCCGACGCCTCTGGCCCGGGGGTTCTTCGCCCGGCAAGCCACCGAGGTCGCCCCGGACCTGCTCGGCAAGCTCCTCGTGCGCAGCGACGACGGCCTCGTCGCCCGCATCGTCGAGGCCGAGGCGTACCTGCAGTCCGACCCCGCCTGCCACGCGCACCGCGGCCCGACGGAGCGCAACGCCCCGTTGTTCGGGCCCCCGGGGCACGCCTACGTCTACTTCACCTACGGCATGCACTGGTGCCTCAACGTCACCACCGGCGCCGAGGGACAGGGTCAGGGCTGCCTGCTCCGGGCGTGCGAGCCGCTCGAGGGCCTCGACGTCATGCGCGCCCGCCGAGGGGGCCGCCCCGACCGGGAGCTCCTGCGCGGCCCGGCCCGCCTCGCACAGGCGTACGGCCTGGACGGCACCTGGAGCGGAGCGGACCTGTGCGACGGCGGGCCGCTCCACCTCGCCGACGACGGCGCCCGTCCCGCGCGCACGACCACCCCCCGCACGGGTGTCGCGACCGCCGCGGACCTGCCGTGGCGCTTCGTCGTCAACGGCTCGGCGTGGGCGTCGCCCTACAAGCGCCACCGGCTGGCGTGAGCCCGTTGCGGACCTGCCGGCTCGCATAGGCTGCGGGGCATGGTGCCCGCCGCCGAGCAAGCGAAGATCCTCCTCGACGCCGTCGAGCAGGCCCTGCCCGCCGGCGAGCTCGAGCGCAAGCTCGACGGGGTCGTGGCGGGGACGCGTGCGCCCCTGCGCGTGAAGTTCGGCATGGACCCGACGAGCCCCGACATCCACATCGGTCACACGGTCGTGCTCCGCCGGCTCCGTGACTTCCAGCGCCTCGGCCACACCGCCGTGCTGCTCATCGGCGGGTTCACCGCCCGGGTGGGCGACCCGTCGGGACGCACGGCGACGCGCCCGCGGCTGTCGGCGAAGGAGGTGGCCGCGCACGCCGAAACCTACCTGGAGCAGGCGCGCAAGGTGCTGCTACTCGACAACCTCGAGGTCGTCGACAACAGCGACTGGCTGGAGGCCATGGGCATGGCCGACGTGCTCGGCCTGACCGCGCAGATGACCGTCGCCCGCATGCTCGAGCGCGCCGACTTCGCGGCGCGCTACCGGCAAGGCCGCCCGATCGCGGTAAGCGAGTTCCTCTACCCGCTGCTGCAGGGGCACGACTCGGTCGCCATCCGCGCCGACGTGGAGCTCGGCGGCACCGACCAGACGTTCAACCTGCTCGTCGGCCGGGACCTTCAGGCGACCGCCGGCCAGGACCCACAGACCGTCCTCACGCTGCCGCTCCTCGAGGGCACCGACGGGCGGGCGAAGATGTCGAAGACGGCCGGCAACACCATCGACCTCGACGACGACCCCGCCGACATGTTCGGCAAGGTGATGTCGATCCCCGACGCGCTGACGGAGAAGTACCTGCGCCTCGTCACCGACGTCCATCCCGACGAGGCCGACCGCATCGCCCGCGGGTTGGCCGACGGCACGCTGCACCCCGGGGAGACGAAGCGCCGCCTGGCCCGGGAGATCGTCCGGCTCTACCACGGGGGGGACGCCGCCGCGGCGGCCGAGGCGCGCTTCGACCGCCAGTTCCGGGACCGTGCCGTGCCCGACGAGGTCCCCGAGTTCCCCCTCGGCCCCACCGACCCGTGGTTCCTGCCGAGCCTGCTGCAGGCGGCTGGTCTGGCGGCCAGCGGCTCGGAGGCCCGCCGCCTCGTGTCCCAGGGAGCGGTCCGCCTCGACGGCGAGCCGCTCCGGGACGCCACCGCCGAGCTGCCGGCGTCCGCCCTCGACGGGCACGTCCTGCAGGCGGGCAGGCGCCGGTTCGTGCGCCTCGTGCGCTCCTGAGGCCCGCTACTCCCGCGACGACCACACGGTGACGAGCGGCCGGCCCTCCCCGACGAAGATCTCATCACACACCTCGTAGCGCGCCTCGATGTCGTCGACCATGCCGGACATGGAGTCCGGCCAGCCGTACGGCTGGATGATGAGGGGTATCTCCCCGGCGTCCATCTGGGCCACCACCTCGTCGTGCTTCGCGGCGAAGTCGTACCAGAAGGCGTAGTGGGGGGTGGGGTTCGTGAGCGCGAGCGCGCCGTACAGCCCGAGCGGCTCCGGGACGACCCAGGCGCGGCCGGAGCCGTCGCCGCACCGCTCCACGGCGGCCCCGACCGCGGCGGCGATGGTCTCGGCACGCTCACCGGAGCGGTCGCTGCGCAGCTCGACGAGGGTGCGCCCGGCGAGCCCGCCGACGAGCAGGAGGCCCGCCGCAGCGACGGCCCCGACGCCGGCCCAGGGGAAATCCCCGCGCCCCGCCGCCGCGACGCCGAGGAGGCAGACGACGGCCAGCCCGACGATCGCGACGAGTGACGGGACGCGGAAGCCGGCCGCCACGGCCAGCGCGAGCCACAGCGCCCCGCCGGCCGCGAGCAGCGCGCGCCGGACTCCCCGCACGTCGCCGAACCGGGGCGGCGCGGCCAGGAGCAGGTCCCGCGCCGCGAGCACGACGACGACGACGAGCAGCGTGGACGCGGCTGCGACGTGGCCCTCGTCGGTGCGGCGGATGGCCGTCAGCGCCTGGCTGAGGTGCAGGCACACCGCGAGCCGGGTCGGCGCTGACAGGCGGCGCCACACGACCGGGACGAACGGCAGGACGAGGCTCACGGGGTAGACGAGGGCGCGCAGGCTGCCGGGGTTGAACAGCGGATAGCCGAAGTGCGCGTCATCGAAGACCGCGGTCGGCTCACCGATCATGAGCGCGACGAGCTTGCCGGGCGGCAGCCCCGCCAGGTGGTAGACGCCGAGCTGGACCACGAGGGCGACGGCCATGGCGGCTGGGGCGGCGCCCGCGCGGAGAAGCCGGTCGCGCGGCTCGAGCCCGCGCGCTCCGAAAAGGTCGTAGAGCGCGACGCCGGCCGCCAGGAGCACCGCGAGCTCGACGTGGAGCCAGAACGTCACGGCGCCGAGCACGAGCCGGACGACGACGGCCGGGAGGCGGCGCCGCACGCCTCCCGTGGGCACGAGGGAGGCGAGCCAGAGCATCGGGATCGCGTACTTGCCGTTCGGCACGTGGGTGAGCCACAACCACGCCACGACGAGTCCGAGCAGCCAGCTGCTGGGAAGTCGCAGGCGCCAGGCGGTGACGGCCAGGGCCACACCCGCCACGACTGTCGCCGTGACGACCTCGAACAGGTAGATCCAGACGGGGGCGTTACCCCCCACGAGCAGGTAGAGGGCTGCCCCGAGATAGAAGCTGCCCGCGTTCCAGCCGTGCTGGAAGTCGATGAACGGCACGGCGCCGCCGGCGGTGAGCTGGGCGAGGTGGTACTGGATGCCGAGGTCGGCGCGCAGGCCGTCGGGGGCAAGGGCGGAGAACCGGAAGGCCTGGTGCACGGCCAGGAGCGCCAGCGCGACGAGCAGGGCAGCCGTCGGCCGGACACGTTGGTGCGCGGCGGCGTGGGGGACGTCGCGCGGGGTCGACGGGCGCACGCCGGCATCGGTCCCGGTCATCGCCGCATCGTAGCCCCGGGCCGCCGGCCCCCCGTCGGGGCGGTTCGGGGGACGGGGCAGGTCCGCCCGAAGATTTCGCCGCGAGGAGGTTGCCGATCGACCCGCATGGGGTACTATCTCCCGTCCCGGGGCAGTCGGACAAGGCACCGCCTCGGAGTTGCAAGACCCGACCGCGAGGGCTACAGTTCTCCTTCGGAACACGGCGGGGGTTTGACACCCCCCACCGGCGGGAGATACCTTGCGGCCCGCTGCGGCGGACGTACGAGTCCTCGCAGTCTGCGGCCGGCAGGCACCCGACCGAGGGGGCCGAGAGGCCCCGCACGCGACCCGTAGTTCGAAAGCCGACCCACGAGCGACCGCGACAGCGGTATGGAACGGGCGGACCTCGAACGGAGCGCAGCCGCTCCTTGAAAACTGCACAGTGTGCCAAAAGCCAGTGCACATGACCCCGTCTTTGGGACCGCCCCCGTTCCCTTGTGGAGCGGTAGGGCCGGGAAATGAGACGGACGTATGAACTGGTTCCGGGCAGCTTTAAACCAGCTGTTCTTGAACCGGATTCTCACCGTGGCCAGGCAGGGTTACCGTCCTTTGCGGTCCTGCACACGGTGAGCTCTTCATCCGCGGATCTGACGGCATCACGCTTGAAGATCTCCAATGGAGAGTTTGATCCTGGCTCAGGACGAACGCTGGCGGCGCGCCTAACACATGCAAGTCGAGGGAGAACCACACCTTCGGGTGTGGGGAGACCGGCGAACGGGTGAGTAACACGTGAGGAACTTGCCCCGTAGTCCGGAATAACCATGGGAAACCGTGGCTAATGCCGGATGACCTCCACGGACCGCATGGACTGTGGAGCAAAGGTCAGCCGCTACGGGATGGCCTCGCGGCCTATCAGCTTGTTGGTGGGGTAACGGCCCACCAAGGCTCCGACGGGTAGCTGGCGTGAGAGCGCGACCAGCCACACTGGGACTGAGACACGGCCCAGACTCCTACGGGAGGCAGCAGTGGGGAATCTTGCGCAATGGGCGAAAGCCTGACGCAGCGACGCCGCGTGCGGGAAGAAGGCCT